>CAZKWD010000225.1:0-4283 GCA_964556175.1 uncultured Rikenellaceae bacterium | reverse complement strand
TGGTTGATCCCAAGACCTTCGGTATAGGGCTACAGTTATACACTATACGTGATGCTATGGATGCAGATGTGTCAGGGTCGTTGAAGAAAGTATCTGACACAGGATACAAATACATTGAGCTGGCCAATTATGCCGATCGTAAATTCTATGGTTATGAACCTCCTGAATTTAAAAAGATGGTCAATGATCTTGGAATGGAGATCATAAGCAGCCATACCCAGGTTGAAGGGGTCGGTGTTACTCTCGATAATGCGAAGATAATGGCCGAAGATCATGCCACGCTGGGAGTTAAGTATTGCCTCCAGCCGTGGATAGTAGAAGAAATGCGTACATCAATAGACAGTTATCAGAAAATGGCAGAAAACTGGAACCAGATAGGACAGGTCATGAAAGAATTCGGAATACAGTTCGGATATCACAATCATAATTTTGAGTTTGATACTGTGGAAGGAAAGATCCCTTATTTCGATGTCATGCTTGCTGAACTGGATAAAGATCTGGTAACTATGGAGATGGATATGTTCTGGGTAACAAAAGCCGGACAGGATCCGGTTGAGATTATTAAGAATTACCCGGGAAGATTCCAGCTTTTCCATATGAAAGATATGTACACCAATGAAGAACCTTTCTTCACCACCGAAGGTGTCAAAGATTTTGCACCTGTTGGCGAAGGTGTCATTGACTTCAAGAGGATACTTGCCGTTAAGGATATAGCAGGCATGAAGTACATGATTGTAGAACAGGATCAGAGCAGGGACGGCACTCCTTTTGTTGACATACAAAAAAGTGTAACCAACCTTACGACAAAAATAATGGTATAATAAACCGATGTTACCAGTTCGAGTCGTACCATGATCTGACATCTGTTGCTGTCATACCGGCCATACGTGCAGCTTCCAGACCAAGGTCTCCGTCTTCAAATACCTCTATATGAGCAGGTTCGACATTCATCAACCTGGCACATTTGAGAAATGTTTCGGGGTGGGGTTTGAAGTTGTACACATCGTTAGCGGTGACAATTATGTCAAAATATTTCCTTAAATCAGTTAACTCAAGGGTACGTTCGACTGCCTTTCGGTGACCACCGGTACCAATTGCCATAGGCAGTTTGCCATAGTACTTTTTTACGATATCCAACACAGGCTCAATCGGTTTAACCAGATGCTGAACCTTAAAGAACTCTTCAGTCTTCATTTTCAGTATCTGTTCAATGGTTACACCGTTGTTAAGATTACTTTTCTTGATTATTTCATTGGCTATAAACCAGCCGGGACTCCCTGTATGTTTACGGAGAAAAGTGGTGTCAATATCTGCACCATAATTAAGACAGGCTTTTTTCCATCCTTCAAAATGATATGGCATAGTATCTGCAAGAGTACCGTCAAGGTCAAATATTAACCCTTTTATTCCTGGCTGAATATCGTATTTCATTTTGTTAATCTTAAAAGTCTATACATTCTCCGCGGAGTATGTTAACTATAGTATTTCTTTTGTTGAATCCCTTGTAAAAAGTCTTCAGGTAGTTGATCATCTTTTTCTTTGACTTGGCGTTAAGATATGGAAATTCGTTTATGGTTTTATAAAATTCCTCCTTCTTTTCGCTGTATTCCTTCAGGGCATCAATAAAAACCTGCTTACGGAAATTAAGCATCAGGGGAGGGAAGTTGCATATTGATCGCCGGGATATACCACGTGGGCTTACCTTCAGTTTCCTGACCACTGAATCAGCAGCACTTATGTGGTAAGTAAGTATGGCATCGAGATATTCATCTTTCTGCATGTTTCTTCTGTATCGGGTAATGTCAAACGCGAGGGTTATTTCCAACGGATCGTCCTTATCGAACAGTATAATATCATCATCCGGGGTATCGGTAACGGCGTACAGGTAATCAATTGAATCGTTCTGGCTTTTGGCTGGCAGAACTGTAATTCCTGAAAGGATAACCATACAGAATAGGATCCTTTTAATATTGTAATTTTCTGTCGGGAGCATCAGAAGGAATTTCCGGCCGAATATAATAAAGATCAACAAATGATCATAATGTTTCCGTAATAGTAAGAATTAAGCAGCTGATCAAGTTATATAATTGTAGAAACTTATTGCAATGAAAGTAATGTTTATGTATTGGTTAAACCGGTAGAACAAATCAACACTTTTGTCTTTGAAAAATAAATACTCTGATCCATAGAAAAGTTTTAACTTGCGATTGATTAATATGATGGAGGTACTCATTTGAAGTTAGTTACGTAAAATGGTTATAACCAAATTGAATCACTTATATATCGTATAATAATTTGAAATTAAAGATTAATATGAACAGTAGGGATAAAACAAGGGAGGAACTTTTAAAAGAGCTCCGGGATTTGCGGGAAGATTAAAATTCAATCAGGGAGATTACTGTCAGCATGAAGGAATCTGCCACCAATATCTATGGGCTGCTTGAAAACCTTCTTGAGTGGTCAAGGTTGAAAAGGGGTTTGATGGATTTCATCCCTGAGTCATTTAATATGAAACAAATAATTAGTACATGTATTGAGGCAATAGCTATACCGGATAATAATATTAAGATAAAAATCTACGATACAGGAATTGGCATGAACAAAGAGTTGATTAACAAACTGTTTGTGATAAATGAAAGGACTAACCGAAAAGGAACGGAAGGTGAACCCAGTACAGGACTTGGATTGTTGTTATGTAAAGGGTTTATCGAAAAGCATAATGGTAAAATCCGGGTGGAGAGTGAGGAAGGAAAGGGAAGTACATTCTCGTTTATAATACCGGCTCAGGAGGGTATAACGGTATAACGGCATAACGGCACAACGGTACCACGGTACAAAGGCGCAACGGTATTATTGTATTACGGCACTACGGTTTATTAATCAATTTCTTCTCTAATCTTCCTGATTTCGTGAATGAAGAATTTTGCAATATGGTCTTTTGTAATTACCTCATTGGGCATGAGATGGTTATCAAGTGATGTTTCTTCAATATCGCGGGTGTAAATTAAAGTCTCGGTATAGGTGATGGGTGAAAGGTTCGGAATTAGTTTTTTTGTTTGACCGATAATCTCTCCTAACGAAAAATGATACTTTACCAGCGTGTAAAGATCGTAGTAATCTCTTATTGTGTTACGTTGTGCAATAGCCGCCATTTTTAAAGATGCAATGGTTTTTGCCTTACAAATATGAATTGTTTTATAACTGAATTTTCACTCATGAAGGAACACCTGTTCTAAAAAATAGATGTGTTTTTTATATTTGTCTTTATTTTTCCACTTCTCAATAGCTTCATTGATTTTTTGAGGGGGTATAAGCTTACATATTAATCGAAAGTCGGAAATCTCACCATAAGCAATTACCTGTTGAATTACCAGATTTTCAGGTAAATCGGCATCAGGTTTCCATGACCAGAAAATGTGTTTTGAAAATGGTGTGATATTCATTGTTGTTTTCAGCTTGTAGTATCAAAGATAGCAAAAAATGTGGAATTGTATTTTGATTTGTATGCCGGTTTTATCTGTTTATCTGAAGTTTACCGGGGTTTTAGTCGGGCCGTTGGCGTTTTCCCAGTCGCATTTACGCTTTTACCCCATTAAATTAATTGATTACTAAGGTATTTTAACATAAATTTGATAAATATTAGGTCGGAAGTCGGAAGACGGAAGAAAGACTTCTTACTTCGGTCTTCTGACTTATTAGTCAAGTTCCTGCAAATGATTCATGCTATGTGGTGCCAGGACATTTTATCAGCTATTTTATGATTTAAATCACAAAAAAACGTCTTTTTTGCAATTACGATCAAAGTATTACGCTCTTAATAATGAAACGCAGATTATACCCCCGAAAATTACTTTGAATTTATATGATACCAATTGATTTAAATGTTATTTGAATCAAGTAACCGCATAATGAAAATCTAAAGTAAAATGACTTGCCAGCATAAAACCAAAGAAGAACTCATAAAAGAGCTGCAGAAATTACAGCATGAGTATGATTTATTAAAAAAATCATACAAAAAAGACACTACCGAACGTAAGCTGGCAGAGGAGGAATTATCGGAGCCCGGGATTCCTGACAAAGAGCTGATGGACTTGTTCCGCGATGTTATTTTTTCTCTAACGCCACAAGGGTTGTTTGGTTCTATAAACCAGGCGTTCGAGAAGATCACCGGCTGGCAAGTGCAGGAGTGGATCGGGAAACCATTCACGGACCTGCTGCATCCGGAAGATATTCCTTTGGCTGCGGAACGTTTTTCGAACTTGCTGAAGGGACACACAGCTCAG
>CAZKWD010000224.1:0-4309 GCA_964556175.1 uncultured Rikenellaceae bacterium | reverse complement strand
TCGGCATTTTTCAGAAATGAGAGGTCGGCTCCGATTGCATATTCCTGTCCGGATATTTTTAAAGGGCAGATTATTAAAAAAATAACAGACCAGGCTGCCAGATATCTTTTACATGCGGATAAGTTCATTTTTTTCATTCTACTTATGATTAATATGAACAAATTTAGATTATTATACTATCCCAATTCATGATATTTTAATAACATTGCATATAATTTTATTTTTTCAGATCTTTAATTATCAAATAACCAGGCAAAAAGGGCTGAACATGAGAAAATGGCGTATTGAAGATTCTGCTGAATTATATAACATAAAAGGTTGGGGTGTTGACTATTTTTCAATTAACGAAAAAGGAAATGTCACTGTAACTCCACTAAAAGACTGTGTCTCGGTTGATCTTAAAGAGCTGCTTGACGAACTTAGTCTTGCGGATGTTTCAACTCCTTTATTACTGAGGTTCCCGGATATACTGGATGACCGTATCCTTAGTATCTCAGAATGTTTTAAATCCGCTTCTGATGAGTATGGGTACAATGCACAGAATTTCATAATTTATCCCATCAAGGTAAACCAGATGCGACCGGTGGTGGAGGAGATTGTAAGTCATGGCAAGAAATTCAATATCGGGCTGGAGGCCGGGTCAAAACCCGAGCTTCATGCAGTAATTGCCATAAATACAGATCCCGAATCACTCATAATATGCAACGGGTACAAGGATGAAGATTACATTGAACTGGCACTTCTTGCACAGAAGATGGGAAAACGTATTTTTCTTGTTGTTGAGAAGCTCAATGAACTAAAGCTTATTGCCTCAATATCAAAGCGTTTGAAAGTCAAACCCAACCTGGGTATTCGCATCAAGCTGGCAAGTGTGGGAAGCGGAAAGTGGGAAGAATCAGGCGGTGATAACAGCAAGTTTGGTCTGACATCAAGCGAACTACTGGAAGCAATTGGCTTCCTGGAGAGAAATAAGATGAGGGATTCTCTGAAACTTATCCACTTTCATATTGGAAGCCAGGTTACTAAGATCAGGAGAATTAAGATTGCATTGCGTGAGGCTTCTCAGTTTTATGTACAGCTTCGGAAGATGGGTTTTAATGTCGAATTTGTGGATATTGGCGGCGGGTTGGGAGTTGACTATGACGGGACACGCTCCTCGAACAGTGAGAGCAGTGTCAATTATACTCTTCAGGAGTATGTAAATGATTCGGTCAGCACTTTTGTTGATGCCAGCGATAAGAATAACATTCCGCATCCGAATGTAATAACAGAATCAGGACGTTCGCTGGCAGCACATCACTCTGTGTTGATATTTGAAGTTCTTGAAACAACAACACTCTCCTCATGGGATCCCGAAGAGGAGGTAAGTGATACTGATCATGAACTGGTAAAAGAACTCTATACTCTGTGGGATACTGTCAATCAGCCAAGGATGCTCGAAACCTGGCATGATGCCCAGCAGATCAGGGAAGAGGCTCTCGACAGGTTCAGTCTGGGATTGATTGACCTTAAAACCCGGGCACAAATAGAACGGCTTTTCTGGTCAGTGGCACGTAAAGTATACCAGATTGTAACGAATACAAAGCATGTACCTGATGAACTACGGCAGATATCACGGATTCTTTCAGATAAATATTTCTGTAATTTTTCTCTTTTTCAGTCTCTTCCGGATGCCTGGGCAATTGACCAGATATTTCCGATAATGCCTATCCACAGGCTGAATGAGGAACCTTATGTGTCAGCCACCATACAGGATATGACATGTGATTCCGACGGGAAAATAGATAATTTTATAGCCACCACAAACTCACCCCATTACCTGCCGGTACATCCTCTAAAAGCCAGAGAACCATACTATATGGGTGTTTTCCTCGTAGGGGCGTATCAGGAAATACTGGGTGACCTACATAACCTTTTCGGTGACACCAATGCTGTACATGTTTCGGTGGATGAAAACGGGTATAAAATCGACCAGGTTATTGACGGCGAATCCATTGCTGAGGTGCTTGACTATGTTCAATACAGTGCCAAGAAAATGGTAAGAACTGTTGAGACCTGGGTCACAACCTCCGTGAAAAGCGGTATCATTACACTGGAGGAGGGAAGGGAATTCCTGTCAAATTACCGGTCAGGCCTTTATGGGTATACATATCTGGAGTAGGAATCTCCCTTGTCTTTAAAAGAGGGGCTAATAAGCCTGGAAGGATATGTAAATATAAAAAAGGATATTATTATTTATCCCTGATAGTTATTAAAACAAAATTTTTCCTAACTTGGAGCTTTTATTTTCTGATCTAAGAATGATAAACTCTAACCTTTTTAATTATTAAACTTATGAGCAACTCTACTTTTAATTTTAATTCTTTTATTAAGGAATCAATTGATGTCCTTGTAAAGCCGAAAGCTTACTTCTCGACAATGAAAACGACGGGAGGTATTGCGGAACCTTTGATCAAAGCAGTCCTTTATGGAGTAATAGGAGGTATTATTGCATTATTATGGGGACTACTGAAGATTGGGGGTTCTCTCGGAATATTTGGCGGAGCGGTCGGTGTGATGATGTTTATCTGGTATATCATCGCTGCCATAATAGGACTCTTCATCGGGGCCGTAATCATGCTGATTATCTCTGCAATCTGCAAAGGAAGCACTGATTTCGAAGTTAATGTGAGAGTTACAGCTTCTGTAATGGTGATCATGCCTATTGGTGCACTGCTTGGATTTGTTTCAGGACTGAATCCTACAGCAGGTTCTATTGTAAGCCTTTTAGTAAATCTCTTTGCCCTTTATCTGATTTATCACGCACTTGTTGAGGCTCTTAAAGCAAAACCAGCCTCCTCAAAAGTTCTTACAATTATCCTGGCCGCACTCCTGGTTCTCTTCTTCGTGATTGGACTTGGAGCCAAGAAAGCAGCTAATAAATTCCTGGATGATTTTAAAAGCGAAGACTTTAAAGAGATGATTGAAGATCTTGAGACGGACTAACTTTAATAGTATGATTAATGGCGCCAGATAGTCCTGTTTTTGACTACATCTGGCGCTTTTTTTTTATTTTGTTTTCTGGATAAAAGATATCTGACTTGCGGCAGAGAAATAGTTTTAATACTTTTATTCGCCTGTCTTTAATTGGAGAAGACAGATTTTAAAGTATAATACTATCCATGCAAATAAAAAACTGGGGGTTTTCAAGGAATATTTTTATTGTCCTGACATACAGGATATTGCTTGTGCTGTTTCTCTTTTCTCTCTGCAGGATAGCTTTTTATATATTCAATATTAAAATGTTCCCGGGTATAAGCCCCGGGGAGCTTTTATCTATAATGAAGGGCGGACTGTTGTTTGATATATCGGCAACAGTTTACATAAATATGCTTTTCATAGTCCTGAGTCTTTTACCATTCGATATCAGATATAATAAGATCTACCAGTCAGTACTGAAATATATATTTTTTGTTACCAATGGTCTGGCATTTGCGGCAAACGCAGCCGATTTTGTTTATTACAGGTTTGTTTTTAAAAGAGCAACAGCAGATGTTTTTGGCACATTTGAAAATGAAACTAACAATATTAAACTGTTTTTTAAATTCCTGTTTGATTACTGGCCGGTGACTCTCTTCTGCGTGCTGATCTGGTTTTTGATGGCATTCCTCTATAATAAGGTTAAGGTCAAAAAACCGGAACCTGCAAACAGGATCGTTTATTATATAGTCAATGTACTGATGATCCCATTGGTTGCTGCTCTTGTTATTGGTGGTGCCCGGGGAGGCTACAAACATTCAACACGACCTATAACAATCAGTAATGCAGCACGTTATGTTGATAATCCAAGACATGCCGCCATTGTTCTGAACACACCCTTCAGCATTCTGAGGACCTCAGGACAGAAGTCACTTGAGAGGCATGAATTTTACAACTCGGAAAGGTTAGATGATTTATATAATCCTCATTATATACCAGAAGAAGGAAAGCCATTCAGGAATGAGAATGTTATAATAATAATTCTGGAAAGTTTTGCCAGAGAATATATAGGTTTTTTTAACAAAGATCTGGAGGGTGGTACCTATACCGGTTATACCCCATTTATTGATTCCTTACTAACAAAGAGTCTTTCTTTTGATGTATCGTTATGCAACGGCAGAAAATCAATAGATGCCATGCCTTCCATACTTGCTTCCCTGCCATCACTTGAAACCCCTTATATTATTTCTCATTATGCAAACAATGAGATCAATGGTCTTGCTTCACTGTTAAGGAGAAAAGGGTATTATACAAACTTTTTCCATGGTGCGCCAAATGGTTCAATGGGATT
>CAZKWD010000223.1:0-4360 GCA_964556175.1 uncultured Rikenellaceae bacterium | reverse complement strand
TGCCTATTCCCCTTGAGGCGCCGGTTATAAGGGCGGTTTTACCTATAAGTAATCCCATGTCAATTCAATTTTAGTTGGTGCAAATATAGTATAATGTCTTATTGTCTTAAAGTCATTTTGACTGTCATTCCTATTTCAGCAGGTGATTCAACAACATGAATACCGCACTCTCTCATCAGCTCCATTTTAGCGGCAGCAGTATCGTTCTTCCCTCCTATTATTGCCCCGGCGTGGCCCATTCTTCTTCCTTTTGGTGCAGTTTGTCCGGCAATAAAACCAACTACAGGTTTTGTCCCATGGTCACGTATCCATTCGGCAGCTTCGTTCTCCATATTGCCACCTATCTCACCAATTATAACAATTATCTCAGTTTCAGGATCATCCATCATAAGTTTAACTGCGTCCAATGTTGTGGTTCCAACCACAGGATCACCTCCGATTCCAATACATGTTGACTGGCCAAATCCAAGTTTTGTAACCTGATCAACAGCCTCATAGGTAAGAGTGCCTGAACGGGAAATAATCCCCACAGTCCCCTTCTTATGTATAAAACCTGGCATGATACCGACTTTTGATTCACCTGGTGTTATAATTCCCGGGCAATTAGGACCTATCAGTCTGCAGTCGAAGGATTTGATGTATTCTTTAACCATTACCATATCTGAGACAGGGATCCCTTCAGTAATAGTAACAAGAAGCTTTATCCCGGCATTTGCCGCCTCGGTGATGGCGTCAGCTGCGAAGGCGGGAGGAACGAAGATAACAGATACATCGGCTGATGTCTCCCTGACAGCCTCCCTGACAGTATTGAAAACAGGCAATCCCAGATGAGTTTGTCCACCCTTCCCAGGCGTTGTCCCTCCCAGCAGCTTTGTTCCGTACTCAATCATCTGTGTGGAATGGAACGTCCCTTCACTTCCTGTAAATCCCTGAACAATTACTCTGGAATCCTTATTTAAAAGTACACTCATAAGTATTTTAAATTAATATCTAAGATAATTTAAGCCTCAATACAGCGTTAAATTTATTAAAAGAGAACGGAACCAAAAGTACCTAATTATTGGCTCTTTTTCATTATTTTTGATTCATAAATTTGTGTTATGGTTAATATTGACCCTGTATTATATATAGGTATATCCCAGTCTTTTTTTGCAGGTTTGCTGATCTCTACAAAGAAACCGTTCACTGTTGCGAACCGTTTGATAGCAGCATGGATGTTTCTAATATGCACCGAGCTCATTATTGCACTGCTCAATTCCACGGTGATAGAGATGTATGCATTCCCCTTTGTTGCATTTACATACGGTCCGCTTCTCTATTTATATGTTCAGTTTATAACCAATCCCGGAAGGAAATTCAACTGGCTGGCAATGATTCATTTTATACCTTTTGTGGTATTTCTTACAGTATCGGTTTTTTTCAGGGAACTAACTCTGCTTAAGGACCTTAGAAATTTCTTCACACCCGACAGATTCATTTCGTTGAGGATAGTATACAGCACCTGTTTCCTTCTGTCTGTTACTGTCTATAGCATCCTTGCATTTATTGAGATCGGCCGACACCAGAAAAAGCTAAAAGACATGGTTTCATACACCTCAGGATTAATTACTCTTAACTGGCTGAAGGTACTGTCAATAAGTTATTATGTGTCATTTCTTGTTCTTTTTATCCTGGGAGGTCTTGAAATAATCGGCGACTTTATTCCGTTTGATCCTTATTTCGTTGTATTTGGATTTATCACAATTTTCTCTTTTGCTTACAGCTTTTATGCGATACAGCAGCCTGTAATTTTCGGACAGGAAGTAAGAATTATTGATGAAGAGGAAGAAAATGGCAAAGGGACTGAAAAGTATGTTAAAAGCGGCCTGAAGGATAAGCAGGCTGAAGTATATCTGAAAAAGCTTATCTCAGTAATGGATACCGAGAGGCCTTACCTGAACAGGAACCTGAGTATCCAGGACCTTTCAGAGCTTACAGGCATTCCTCGTCACCACATAACTCAGGTACTTAATGAGAACCATGGTAAGAATTTCTTTACATTCATCAACGAATACAGAGTTAAGGAAGTCATTTCAAGATTCGGTGACCCCAAAAATAACAACTTCACGATACTTGCAATAGCTTTTGATGCAGGCTTTAATTCAAAGACAACCTTCAATTCCATTTTCAAAAGCCAGATCGGTATGACTCCCAGCGAATACAGGGAGCAGTCGACAGGGATAAAAGAATAGGCGTCCCGCCTCCTCCGCCATCCCGACAGCTATCGGGAGGCGGATTCGGCGGGCAAAGCAGGCATCAGACCTTTAAACCCGGACTCCGACAACCGGTAGCCGGTAGTACATTCCAAGCGGGACGTACAAGTTCATGTTGAATTACAGGTGCGGGAAAGACGGATAAGACGACACGTCTTTCTTTATGTTGTTCATTTGCATAAAAGAAGCATTCATGAACAACACTATAATCAAACTAACCCTCATTTTACTTTTAATTTCTGTTAATATATATGGACAGGATGATCCTGCTCCCCTCCTGTCTGATGAAGGCAGCCGCTTTATATACGGATTTGTGCGGGGTGGGTTCTATGGCGGTATAGAAGATGAAAATGATAAGGTATACATACCCAGCGCATTTTCTGATTTCGGTCTTACTGTGGAGAGCGGTGACAGCCGTATGTTCAAAGCATTTGCAGACATGCGTTTCCGTTACGGCACAGAGTTCAGCGAACCTGTTACCAGTTTTGACATCAGGGAAGCATATGTAACTGTTAACGGGAAAAAATGGGATGTAACTGCAGGCCAGAAAATAATCAAATGGGGACGTGCAGATTTCACCAATCCAACATCAAAATTAAGCGCCAGGAACCTTGTATCGCGGTCGCCAGACCCTGCTGACATGGATATGGGGAACCTTCTGGTAAGTGCAAGATGGTATCCATATCCATTTTTAAGCCTGGAGGCTGTCGGGATGCCCTATTACAGGTCATCCGTATTGATGATTGATCCCCTGCCCCTTCCGGCATATGTCACTATCAATCCTATCACTTCGCTTATGACAGGAAATGACAAATATGGTCTCGGCCTGAAAGCAGATTTTTATCTGAGAGGTGTGGATATGAGTATATCATGGTTTGACGGATTTAACACCATGCCAGGGACTGCACTGACACGCTTCGACCTTAATTTGTCTGATCCGATACCTGTCCCCTATACTGAGCTGACAATGAAACCTTACAGAATAAGTAACATAGGCTTTGATTTTGAAGCAACAATTGGAAGTGCCGGGATCAGAGGTGAAGCAGCCTGGTCAATACCATATGATTCTTATAAGACTTATGAATATGTTGCATGTCAGCAAATAGAGTGGGCTGTAGGAATTGATTGGTTATCAGGAGACTGGAGGTTAACTGCAGAATACTCTGGAAAGGCAATACCGGGTTTTGAAGAGACATCGGTCGAACCTTTTATTGGAACCGAACCCGATCTGTCAGCATTGGCTTCACTGATGGCTATACCGGGCTTTGATCTTACTGAATATGTGCGGCAGCAGGTAGGCGCTTTTAACAGGCTCTATAATTATCAGCTTGAAAGCTCCTATCATTCAGCCGGAATCAGGATTGAAACAGATCTCTTTTATGGAATGATGACCCCTTCACTTCTCTCCTTATACAATTTTACAACATGCGATTTTATGATAATGCCTGAAATAAAATATAAACCGGCTGATGGACTGACGATAAGCCTGGGAGGAGAATTTTATTCCGGACGTAAAGGATCCGTTTATGACCTTGTTGATGATTTCATGAACTGTATCAGGGCTGCCCTGAGAGTAGATTTCTGATAATATGACAGATTTTATAATTAAATACCGCTGGCTGATAACAGGTTTCTTCCTGGTTCTGGGAATCTCACTGGGTGTACTTATTCCATTTTCAAAGACTGACCCTGAAATCCGGAATTATATTCCGCAGTCGATGGATTCAAGGATTAATACAGATAGAATTGAAAAAGAGTTCGGGGTACAGGATCTTGTTATGATCCTTTTCACCGACTCTTCGGTGCTGACAACTGAAAATCTTGAAAACATAAAAGCCGCTGACCGTACCATTTCAAAGCTTACGGGTGTAACCAACCGCATCTCTCCTTTCACTGTCCGGACAATAAAAAGCACAGAAGGAATGATGACTGCCGATCCGCTTATAAGAAGAATACCATCTGACACGGCAGGTCTCAGGGAGCTCAGGGAAGAGATACTGAATAACAGATTTGCCCGTGATATTGTCATCTCATCCGATATGACATCAGCCTCCATCTCTGCCACAATAAACAAAGCAGAAGGCGAAAGTATCACATTGCACAGGATA
>CAZKWD010000222.1:0-4368 GCA_964556175.1 uncultured Rikenellaceae bacterium | reverse complement strand
CGAGAACTCACAAAATGAGGATGACCTTCCTTTTTAAAATAGTCTAAAGTAAAAGTGATTCAGTTGGAACCTGGATATTCATATTCAGTATTGGAATCTCTTGCAGGGATAATCGTATATGCTCCCGATTATAAAATAATAATTGGATTCGTGGTGCTTGCAGTCCTTCTTTTCGGTTCAGCACTTTTTTCAGGATCAGAAGTGGCATATTTCTCTTTAAGTCCCGAGGATCTTGAAAAATTCAGAAATGACAACAGGAAAAAAGCACAGACTGTCCTTAAATTATACAGTATTCCGGAGAGACTTTTAAGTACAATTCTTATTGGCAACAATACCATTAATGTTGCAATTGTATTGCTTGCCGCATTCATTAGTTCAAGGTTATTTGATGTCAGCGCAAGTCCGGTTATCGGGTTCCTGCTTGAAGCTGTCGCAATCACCTTCCTTTTACTTTTCTTCGGGGAGATACTACCTAAGGTTTATGCATCAAGAAATAATGCGGAGGTAGCACTACTAATGGCATTTCCGCTTTCTGCAGCTGAAAAGATATTCCATCCGATAGCTTCTCTTCTGATGCGTTCCACCTCGGTGGTAAAAAAGAGGGCCGGGAAACGCCGGGCAAAACTAAGTATGGATGACCTTTCTGATGCACTGGAGCTTACCTCAGATGATTTAATGGAGGACGAAAAGATCCTTAAAGGGATCCTTAATTTTGGCAATATCAATGTAAGTGCAATAATGTGCTCCAGGATTGACGTTACAGCCGTTGATATCAAACTGGGATTCAATGAGGTGATCCCTTTGATAATTAACTCGGGATTCTCCAGGATACCTGCTTATTCAGAGTCATTCGACAATGTAAAAGGGATACTGTATGCAAAAGATGTACTCCCATATATCAATAATCCGGGCTCTTTTAAGTGGCAGACTCTCCTGCGGCCTCCATACTTTGTCCCGGAAACCAAAAAAATCAACGACCTGCTCAAAGAGTTCCAGGTCAATAAGATACATATGGCCATAGTGATAGATGAATATGGAGGAACAGCCGGAATAATAGCCCTGGAAGATATCCTTGAAGAGATTGTTGGTGAAATAACCGACGAAAGTGACGATGAGGAGATTCTCTACAGAAAAATCGATGAAAAAACATATATTTTCGAAGGCAAGATACTGTTAAATGATCTGAATAAGATAGTCGGTTTCGAGGGCGATCCTTTTGAAAAGGGAAGAGGTGAATCAGAGACTCTTGCAGGTCTTATCCTCGAACTTACAGGTGAAATTCCAAAAAAAGGCCAGGTTGTTAACTATGAAGGATTTACATTCATTATTGAATCAGCCGACAGAAGAAGAATAAAGGAGATCCGTGTTGGTATTAAAGATGAAGAGGCCACTGATGAGCAGGAATAAATTACTGACCATATTCTCATTTCTGTGTATCATGACAGGGTGCCGCGATATCGCTGTTCCCAAACCAAAAGGTTACTTCAGAATTGATCTGCCTGCCAGGGAATATACTGTTTTCCATGATACTGTGTTTAGCGACGGCTATTTACCTATCCGTTTTGAATATCCACGCTATGGACAAATATCATTTGAGGCAGATGAATACTCTGAGCCCGGCTGGTTCAATATAGATTTCCCCTCATATAAAGCCAAAATATACCTCACATACAGAGATATAAATAATGACCTCGATGATCTTATGGAACAGACCTACAAAATGAATGTTAAAAACCATATAAGCAAGGCTGATGCCATAAAGGAAAAGATGTTTATTGACCCGGACAACAGGGTTTACGGGATTCTGTATGACCTGAAGGGAAACACTGCCACAGCAGTACAATTTTTTGTTACTGATAGCGTAAAGCATTTTTTCAGGGGATCACTTTACTTTTTAGCTGAACCAAACCCTGATTCGCTGGCACCTTTAAATGAATTTTTCAGGGAGGATATAATTCACCTGATTGAAACCCTGAAATGGGATGAAAAGTGATATATTGTTGATTATTAATGGGCTGTATTACAAAACATTATCTAAATGAATCGTCTGTGCTCGGAGTATGGAAGATAGAAGAGGATGTTAATACTCTTCTGGAGATGGTACCACTCGATAATGACGATAAAAAGAAGTATAAGGGGTTTACCAGCAACTCGCGGAGACTTGAATTCCTTAGCGTGAGAGCTCTTCTTGCAGAACTCCTGGGAAAAGATGCAAGAATAGTATATAATAAAAACAATAAACCCTTTCTTAAAGACGGATCAAGATTTATCAGCATTTCACATTCACATAAACTGACAGCCATATTGTGCAGTACCAATGAAAAGGTGGGGATAGACCTTGAATATATGAGTTCCAATATTGGATCCATTGCATTTAAATTCATCAACAGACATGAGAAAGTGACCAAAGAGAAAGATAACCGTAATTATCATCTTTATCTTCACTGGTGTGCTAAAGAGGCTCTCTACAAGATATGTGACAAAGAAGGAATAAGCATAAGGAAAAACCTAACAATTGAACCGTTTGATATAAAGGATTCCGGCGAGATAAGAGGAGCTGTTCACACAAGAAGAATAAATGAATCCTTTGACCTTTTTTATTCCAGGTATGACAATTACGCAATAGTGTGGACAAAAAAGAACTATGAGATCAGATAAGTTTCCCGGGGAAAAAAGCATAGCATTGCTTCTCGATCCTGATAAAGCGAGAGGGGATTCTCTTTATCAGATCCTGAAGGTCGCTGCAGATTGTAAGGCTGATTATATTATGGCAGGCGGAAGCATTACTTTCAACAGTATTGATAACCTTATCGATACTGTCAGAGAATACTGTTCAATACCTGTAATACTCTTCCCCGGCAACCTTCTTCAGTTGAGCCATAAAGCTGACTCCATACTGCTCCTTTCACTTATTTCCGGCAGGAACCCTGAACTGCTTATCGGCAATCATGTAATTGCAGCCCCCTATCTGAAGGATGTAAGAGAAAAACTGATATCAGTAGGTTATATCCTGATAAGCTGCGGGTCAAGAACATCTGTTGAATATATAAGCCAGACTGAAGCTATTCCCTCAGATAAATCCGACATTATTGTTGCTACAGCTATTGCAGGTGAAATGCTCGGATTAAACATGATCTATCTTGAAGCTGGAAGCGGAGCCCTGAATCATGTACCGACTCCCGTTATAAGATCTGTGAGAGATAATATATCTGTCCCGCTTGCTGTCGGTGGAGGGATAAGAACAAAAAAAGAGGTTGAAGGTATTTTCGGTGCAGGGGCCGACCTTATTATCCTGGGAAACGGCTGTGAAAAAGATCCGGATCTGCTTGTCGAAGCTTGTGAGGTGAGAAACAGATTCCGTAAATAATCAATATATTAAAATTTATCTGAACAATTCGAACAGCGGTTCCCCGGTACATGCATTTGGGTAAGGCACCTTAATTAATGTTGACAGAGTAGGTGCAATATCAGTAAGATTTACCTTTCGGGTGACTGAAGCTCTGTCAACACTCCATCCATACCATATAAGCGGAACGTGTGAATCATATTCATAAGGTGAATTGTGATTTGTCACATTATCGTTGCTTGACTCAACCCAGCCCGGGTTGAATGTAATTATTACATCACCCGACCTCCGTGGATTGTAGCTGTTAACTATCCTCTTAGTGTATCCCTCTCCGGGATCATTCACTCCAAAAGCAGAGAATGGATATGCGGACGATACCCCTGCGGCCTGAATTAAAAATCTCGCAACCTTCTTCTGGAGATCCTCCAGAGATAGCTTTGAATCTTCAATAAGTGTTCTGTTCAGAAACACCTGTCTTTCGGTATAACCTTTAACCCAGTCACCCTCTCCATACAACACCTTAAGATAGCTCCTGAGAAGATACAGGGCTTGCTCCTGTTTGAAATACCCTGACGGGATACGGTTACTTTCGAGGATACCAGGTATTTCCGAGATACCATGAGATGAAGTGAAATATACAAGAATGTTTCTCTTTCCCACAGAATCAACGAGATAGGTCATCAGATCCCCTATCTCCCTGTCAAGCCTCAAAATGGCATCGGCCATTTCAAATGAAGATGGACCAAACCTGTGTCCTATGTAATCAGTCGATGTATAACATACTGTCAGAACATCAGTTATATCGTCCTTCCCCAGATCTTCCTTCTCAATAAGTTTTTTAGCAAAATCCGTTGTATATGTATCTCCAAATGGTGTTTCCATGATTAGTGACATATCATGCAGAAAATCTGTTTTTCCTTTGCTAATCTTTTTAAGATCATAAGGAAAATAGTTCTTACCGCCCAGTCCCATTTCAAAAATGCTTGAATCGGGTACGCAATCATAATAATACTCCGGAGGTC
>CAZKWD010000221.1:0-4375 GCA_964556175.1 uncultured Rikenellaceae bacterium | reverse complement strand
ATATTTTAATATCCTCAGCAGGAGAGATCATACAAAAGGCATAGAGTATTTTCCCTTTTGAGGTGAAACGAATGTCTGCAGGCTCATATGGCCTGACATCTCTGACACCCCCGAATGTTCCCTTTTCCTGCTTTTTCATTGACTTGGTTACTTATCTTTGTTACTTATCTTATTAAGTGCCAAGAGTTGATTTTTTAACTTTAAGTACTCCAAACTTTAGTCACTTCAATCTTCTCAGTACCTGACTTTAACCCGTATCGCACCCTCAATTTCCTTTTCCGAGGCTACCATCACATATCCTCCGCCGCTTCCTGATGTAATCGCACCGGGATAATCGGGAAAATATTTTGTTTCAACCTCATTCATAACCCAATCCGACACTGTAAGCGGAAGGATCTTTTTCCATGATAATAAAGTATCAGTCATGGATCTTCCAAGTCCTCTAATATCCTTTTTCAAAATAGATTCCCAGCACCTGTCTCCCGCGTCGCCAAGCTCCTTTACCAGGGATTTTTTCAGGTTCATGATCTTCAGGGGATCATATCCACGGGGTCGTGGCTCAAGCGGGACAAGATGAATAGCGTCCGACAGCCATTCACATGTCTCCCTGTCTGTCGCTGATTCGATCTTTTCCGGCCAGTATCCGCCTCTGTAATACAGCCTGTTAATTCCGGGATATAGTAAACCGATCTGATCCTGTGAACCTGAGATATAGGGTTTCCCGGGCGGATTTTCTGCTCCGAAAAGCAGCCTGGCATTTTCCTTATGGTCTCCGGCTGGGTAATTGTCTCCCCACAACTTTATTCCGATTTTCCTTGAGCTTGTTGCCAGCCCTGACCGGTCGTTGAAATCCATTGTAGGCCATATCTGAGCTACCACCACGGAACCGGGATTGATCTTTGACACCCAGGGCTGATCTATCCAACCGCCGGCCAGACATAATCTGTAAGGGAACCTCATTTCCCTTTTTGTTTCTGAACTCGACCTTTCCGGTAATCCCGGCTCCGGAATACGTTCAAGAACAAGATATTGTATACCAAGTTCTTTACAAAGAATCTTTTTATCCGGAGTATGGCCGTCCTGGTTAACAATAAAAATATCGGGTTTTAACCTCTTTATGTCCGGTTCAAAGTCGAGCATGCCCATTCCCGAAGCAAGGAAAGCATCATGAACATATCTTATTGATTTTACTATATACAAACGCTCCTCTTCAGAGAATACCGGTTTCTTCCCTTTAAGAGACAGAAGATTTTCATCCCTCCCTATACTGACATATAAATCACCATAAGTTGAAGCTGTTTTAAAAAAAGCTATATGCCCGCCATGAAAAAGGTCGTAACAACCGCTGACAAGCACTTTCTTAACCTTCATTTAATTAATCTATTGTCTATTTGTTGAATCTCTCTTTCCTTTTCTTATCCTGCTCTGAAACAATCTGTTCCCTGATCCAGCCGTATGTCTTCTTCATGCCTTCCCTGAGCGGTATGGAAGGGTCCCATCCGAGATATTGCTTTATGAGTGTATTATCGCTGTTTCTTCCCCTGACACCTTTCGGCGCATTCAGATCATATTTTCTTTCCAGTTTATAACCTGCAATATCTTCAACAATATCAACAAGTTCGTTAATTGAAACCATTTCGCTGCTTCCCAGATTGATCGGTTCGTTAATATTACTGTACATAATATCCTGAATGCCTTTTATGCAATCGTCAATATACATAAAACTCCTTGTCTGATGCCCGTCTCCCCAGATCACAATCTCATTTTTACCTGAAATGCCTGCCTGTATTACTTTTCGGCATATCGCTGCCGGAGCTTTTTCCCTGCCGCCATCGTACGTACCGAAAGGTCCATAGACATTATGAAATCTCGCTACTCTCGTCGTCAAACCAAAATCCTCGCTGAAGTGCCTGCACATACGCTCACTGAAAAGTTTTTCCCATCCGTAACCATCCTCTGCAAGAGCAGGGTAGGCGTCAGATTCCTTCAAACCCGGATTGGCAGGATCGGTCTGTTTATCACCATTGTAAACACATGCCGATGACGAATAAAAGAACCTTTCTATTCCGCATTCAGATGATGCAATAAGGAGATGTGTATTGATCAGGACGCTTATCATACAGGCAGCCTTATTATTCTCAATAAAACCCATCCCCCCCATGTCAGCAGCCAGGTTGAATACCTCATCATAGTCCTTCACTGCCTTAAAGCAGTTTTCCCTTAGACGCAGATCCAGAACCAGATTCTCTGCTTCATCTGCCAGCTGGTACCAATCATCCAATTGTTTGATGTCAACTGCTCTTACGCTGTGCCCCTGGCTGATAAGCTCTTTGACAAGATGGCCTGCAATAAATCCTCCTGCTCCTGTTACTACTATTCTTTTCATGTAATGAATCTTATTATAGTCCGACACCATGCCGGTTAATTGTCCGTGAAAATGAGTCTATAAATTTCCCGGGTTGTTTACCGGCAGTCTATACCATATTATTGCATTTTCTCTGTATATTTTATCTACCACCTCTCCGGGTAATTTCAAGCCTCTGAATTTCCCTTTAAATTTATCGGAAGTCATCTCATTATCAGTTGCAAAATATTGCCAGTCATCAATCCATGTTTCATGGATATATCTCCTGCTTGCTTCAGTATCCTTGCTGCCTGAATATCCCAGATCTGTTCCGTACAGGAGCCTGTCCTGGTATTTAATGCAAAAATCACGTACTGTTTCTCTGTTCTCTGATGACTGGTATTGCAGGTGGCAGATCCTTGCCGACATATCAACTGCCATATTTGGGTATCTGTCAAGTCTGAGGGCCAGCGAGTCAACGTTCCATTCAAGGCTTCCCAGATGGCAGCCTATAAAGGTCAGGTCGGAGTTTGCTTCCAGCATGTTATCTCGTGCTCTTATCTGGTCTTCATATGATGGATATTCAGGATGAAGGAACATATGATACTGTGTATGTTCTGCGAAATAACTGCTGTCGCTGCTTACGGTCATCTCCTCAAGTGGCAGCCAGCAGTTTCTTGGTTCTCCGAGGTGCCCTGTCAGGCGAAGCCCTTTGCCTGCGATAAAGTTAATTACCGGTTTCAGCCCGGGATCATCAACCATTATAAAATTACCTTCCCTGTCGCGGAGCGTCATGCCGATGTTCTTCCATATCTTCACCGTAATTACACCGGGGGCTGAAATATCTTCATCCAGCTGAGATATTACCTTTTTACTCCATTCATCTGTTTTCCAGCCTGTTGTATCAAACAGGAAGGTGGGGCCAAAAAAGACTCTTCCGGGGTATTTCTCCGCTGAAAGTGAAGCAAGATTATACTGCTTCCGGATATTTGCAGAATCACCATGATCGACATTCAGGGTAATAAGCAGGAAGTTATCATCAGCAGCCTGCTCTTCAAACACTCCGTCATCAGTTCCGATATGAACATGAGAATCGATTTTCAGAACCGATTGAAAATCTTCAACTGAATAGTAATTATTATTACAGCTGATCAGAAGCAATGTAAAAAGATACAACAGCAGGGAATTTGTCTTCATGAATAGTATATCTAAAGTTATAAAAGAATTCAGGGAGGACCATCAAAATACTATGTTTACAATCCTCCCTGAACCAGTATCAGTTTCCCGTTTATATTGTTGTGTTGACTAATCAGGCATCACTACAAAATCAGCCTCGTTAAGATAATCATAGCTCATTTTGCAGCTTGTAAACTGGTCATAGTTATATTCTTCAACTTCAACCACACCATATTTCATACCTGACACTTCGGCAGCCGTCCAGATCTCTTCAAAATCTATCATGCCGCTGGCACCAACCTCTTCCTTGTCTTTTATATGCCATGATTCGAATCTTCCCGGGTAAGCATTGAAGTAATCAACAGGATTCTTTCCTCCTTCCACACACCAGTACATGTCGAGCTGGAACATTACCTTCCCGGGATCGGTGTTTTTCATCATAAAATCATATATTATCTGCCCGTCAAGTTCTGTCGAAAACTCAGCATCGTGGTTATGATATCCAAAGCGAATCCCTTTGGCATTACACTTTTCGCCCACAGTATTGAAATAATCACAATAAAGCTTTAATGTATCAAGAGTGCGGTAAGCATCACCGCCCATGAAAGGCTGGACAATATATTTCACACCTGCGGCAGCATGGGCATCAATACATGCATCCCACCATTCCATAGCCTTATCCCGGTTTGCTGAATCGGGAAGCGGCATTCCCGTATGTGAACTCAGGAATCCCAGTCCGTTCTCCTCACAGAGTGCTTTAAAATCTGCAGGTTCCATATTATAGAATTTGCCGTTGCCGTATCCGGCAGCTTCAACAAAAGTATAACCCATCTGGCCTACTTTTTCAATTGCACC
>CAZKWD010000220.1:0-4404 GCA_964556175.1 uncultured Rikenellaceae bacterium | reverse complement strand
ATCACCGGTCGTACCAGGGGTTATATGAGACAGTTCGGCGTAAGCAGGATAACCTTCAGGGAAATGGCCTCTTTCGGACTTATCCCGGGAGTGAGAAAAGCCAGCTGGTAATGATTTAATGAATATAAACTATATAATGAGGTTAAGATGACGGATCCAATTGCAGATTTGCTGACCAGAATTAGAAATGCCATTATGGCTGGACATAAGGTTGTGGAGGCACCAGCATCCAATCTGAAAAAAGAGATTGCAAAAATACTTTTTGAAAAAGGCTATATTCTGAGCTATAAGGTTATGGATAGTGATAATGGACAGGGGATTCTTAAAATTGCCCTTAAGTATAATCCCAAGAGCAAGAAACCTGCCATTAAGGCATTAGAAAGGGCGAGCCGGCCCGGCCTCAGGCATTATGCGAGTGTTGACTCTATGCCAAGAGTCCTTAACGGACTGGGAATTGCAATAATTTCAACTTCTAAAGGACTAATGTCCGACAAGGAGGCAAGAAAAGAAAAAATAGGCGGTGAAGTATTGTGTTACGTTTACTAAAAGGAGGAAAACTTAATGTCACGAATAGGAAAATTACCTGTAAACCTGCCAGAAGGAGTCACTGTAAGTATCGGTGACACCAATGTGGTTAGTGTGAAAGGACCTCTGGGAGAGTTAAATCAGGTTGTTGATAGAGACCTGAAGGTTGAAGTGGTTGATAACCAGATCGTAATATCGAGACCATCAGACTCTAAAAACCATAAATCAATACATGGTCTTTTCAGAGCACTTATTGCCAATATGGTGACAGGTGTCTCGGAGGGATATAAAAAAGAACTTGAACTTGTAGGTGTCGGTTATCGTGCCGAAGCCAAAGGACAACAGCTGGAAATGAGTCTTGGTTATTCCCATGAAATTATTTTTGAGCTACCGAAAGAGGTAAAGGTTGAAACAAAAACCGAAAGAAGGAGCAATCCTATAATCACTCTTTCAAGTATTGATAAGCAGCTTATCGGGCATGTAGCCGCTAAAATCAGATCTCTCCGCCCACCGGAACCTTACAAGGGCAAAGGAATAAGATTTGTCGGAGAACATATCAGGAGAAAAGCAGGGAAATCTGCGAGTGTTTAATCTGGTAAAAGTTAAAAGAAATGGCTTTAACAAAGTTGGAAAAAAGAATGAGGATCAAGAAGAGGATCCGGAATATAATAAGCGGTACTGCTGATACTCCCAGAGTAGCAGTTTATAGAAGCAACAAGCAGATTTATGCTCAGGTAATTGACGACCTGAAGAGAGTTACCCTTTTGTCAGCTTCATCAAAAGAAAAGGAAATTGCAGGCATTACGGGAATAAAAAAAACGGAACAGGCTAAGCTTGTCGGCAAACTGCTTGCCTCAAAGTGTAAAGAAAAGGGTATTGAAAAAGTAGTTTTTGACAGAGGCGGCTATAAATATCACGGAAGGGTAAAATCATTGGCGGATGCAGCCCGCGAAGGCGGATTAAAATTTTAATGAACTATGGTAGAAGGCATTAGAAAAGTAAAAACAAGCGACCTTGAACTGAAGGACAGACTCGTAAGTATCCAGAGGGTAACAAAGGTTACAAAAGGAGGACGTACATTCAGCTTTTCGGCAATTGTGATTGTCGGAAATGAAGATGGTATTGTGGGACATGGCCTGGGAAAGGCCAGTGAGGTAACGACAGCAATTGCCAAAGGTATCGAGGATGCAAAGAAAAACCTTATTAAGGTGCCGGTGATAAATGGGACTATACCACATGAGCAGATTGCCAAGTTCGGCGGAGCAAAAGTATTTATCAAACCTGCATCTGAAGGTACAGGAGTAAAAGCCGGCGGTGCTATGCGTGCAGTGCTTGAAAGCGTGGGCATAAGAAATGTACTGGCCAAATCAAAGGGATCTTCAAATCCCCACAACCTGGTGAAAGCTACGTTTGCTGCACTCCTGGAGATGCGCGATGCATTCTCCGTAGCTGAACACAGAGGAATAAAAATGGAACAAGTTTTTAATGGTTAGAAAAGCAAATTGCGATGGCAAAAATTCGTATAACCCAGGTGAAAAGTAAAAACGGTAAACCCGAGAGGCAGAAAAGAACTCTTGAAGCTCTCGGAATACGAAAACTGAACCATAGTGTTGTACATGAAGCCACACCCCAGATTCTGGGTATGGTAAATAAGATTCAACACCTGGTAAAAGTGGAAAATATTTAAAAACACATATATAGAATACAGTTATGGATCTGAGTAACTTAAAACCTGCTAGAGGATCGGTGAAGAAAAACAAACGTCTTGGCCGGGGACAAGGTTCAGGCAGAGGAGGAACATCAACCAGGGGTCATAAAGGCGCAAAATCGAGGTCAGGTTATAGTAAGAAAATAGGATTTGAAGGAGGCCAGATGCCTCTTCAGAGACGTGTTCCGAAATACGGTTTTAAAAATATTAACCGCAGGGAATATAAAGGCATTAACATTGGTATCCTGCAAGCCCTTGCTGAAAAGAACAAACTGGAGATTATTGATCCTGAAGTGCTTATGTCGGCAGGACTTATCTCCAAACATTCACTGGTAAAGATACTGGGGAAAGGAACACTCGAGAAGAAACTCGAGGTACATGCTCATGCATTCAGCAAATCAGCCGTAACAGCAATTGAAGCCAAAAAAGGAACCGTAGTAAAACTGTAATTACATGAGACTGATCCAGACCATAAAAAATATTTTCAAGATAGAGGATCTTCGTGCAAGGTTACTGTATACACTGGGAATAATACTATTATACAGGCTTGGTAAATATATTACTCTTCCAGGAATTGACCCTTCACAGCTTGCGGGATTGAAAAGCCAGACCTCCTCAGGTATTATGGGATTGCTCGATATGTTCTCAGGAGGCGCCTTTTCGCAGGCTTCTGTGTTTGCTCTGGGTATAATGCCCTATATCTCTGCCTCCATCGTTGTTCAGCTTCTGGGAATAGTATTTCCTTATTTTCAGAAACTGCAGAAAGAGGGTGAGAGCGGAAGAAGGAAAATGAACCAGTATACGAGATATCTTACAGTTGCTATCCTTATACTGCAGGCTCCAACATACCTGGTTAACCTTCATGCCCAGCTTCCCACTACGGCGTTTATTACTACAGGGACATTCTTTACTGTCTCTTCGGTCATAATACTGACAGCGGGAACAATGTTTGTGATGTGGCTGGGAGAAAAAATCACTGATAAAGGAATAGGCAACGGGATATCACTTATCATTATGATAGGTATTATAGCTCGGATGCCTTCAAACTTTATTTTCGAAGCAGGAACAAGAATGAACGGTGCCGGAGGTGCAATTGCCCTGATAGTGGAAATTGTAATATTTTTTGTGGTTGTTCTTGGTACCATACTTCTTGTTCAGGGTACGCGGCGTATCCCGGTACAATATGCAAGGAGGATCGTTGGAAATAAACAATACGGAGGGGTACGTCAGTATATACCGTTAAAAGTAAATGCTGCAGGAGTTATGCCGATAATATTTGCCCAGGCCATAATGATGCTCCCGATAATAATTGCAGGTTATGCAGAATCAGGTTCAGGATTTGTTGTTGCCTTCTCAAATATGTACGGTTTCTGGTATAACCTGGTTACAGCCATACTGATTATAGCTTTTACATATTTTTATACAGCCGTTACAATTAATCCTGTGCAGATGGCTGAGGATATGAAGAAGAACGGGGGTTTTATTCCCGGGGTTAAACCGGGCAGAAAAACAATTGATTTCTTTGATAAAATAATGTCGAGGATCACACTGCCTGGTTCAATATTCCTTGCAATAATAGCTATACTTCCTTCTATAGCCGTACAGGCAGGTGTAACACCCCAGTTCGCACAATTTTATGGTGGAACTTCTCTGCTGATACTTGTAGGAGTTATTCTTGATACCCTGCAACAGATTGAAAGTCACCTGCTTATGCGTCATTATGATGGTCTTATGAAAACAGGACGCATAAAAGGCAGGGCAGGTTCAGTTACATCAATTTAATTAAGCATAACGTTCTTTGATGTTGTATTTTAAGACTGATAAAGAGGTTGGGTTGTTGAAAGAAAGCAATATGCTGGTATCAAAGACACTTGCTGAAGTTGCTTTGCATATTCAACCCGGCGTAACCACTCTCTTTCTTGACCAGATTGCTGAAACATTTATACGCGACAATAATGCGGTTCCGGCATTCAAAGGTTATGGTGGATTCCCCAATACCCTCTGCACATCTGTCAATGAAGAGGTGGTTCACGGTATACCATCGGGTTATTCACTGAAGGAGGGCGATATTATCTCGATTGACTGTGGTGTCATTATTGATGGATGGTACGGCGACAGTGCCTATACTTTTGCGGTGGGCGAAATTAAGGAAGAGGTAAAACGACTTCTTG
>CAZKWD010000219.1:0-4412 GCA_964556175.1 uncultured Rikenellaceae bacterium | reverse complement strand
ATTCTGTTAGGTCTGCAATGGGGTGATGAGGGCAAGGGCAAAATAGTCGATGCTATAAGTCCCGGTTATGATATAATAGCCCGTTTTCAGGGTGGACCTAATGCAGGCCATTCCCTTGAAATCAACAACGTGAAGCATGTACTGCATCTTATTCCGTCGGGCATTTTCCACCCTGACAAGTTAAATATAATAGGCAATGGTGTAGTAATTGACCCGGCAGTGTTTAAGGAAGAGATTGATAACCTGGGCCCTGGTGTGGATGAGCTTATTAAAAGGCTTGTGATTTCGGCGAGGGCAAATCTTATTCTGCCCGGGCATAAAATTCTCGATGCAGCTATTGAACTCAGTAAAGGAAATACCAAAATAGGATCAACCCTCAAAGGTATCGGACCTGCATATACAGACAAAGTAGCACGTAACGGCCTTCGTGTGGGAGAAATTCTGAAAAAAGATTTCAGGGAGGCATACAATAATAACCTGAAGCGACATCTTTCCCTCCTGAAAAGCTATGACTTCAATTATGAACTCGCTGAATATGAGGCAGGATGGTTTGAAGGTATTGAACTCCTTAAGAGGTTTCGGATCACAAACACCGAATATCTTATCAATAATCTTATATCCAGCGGGAAGAAGCTGCTTGCTGAAGGAGCACAGGGCACCATGCTTGACATTGATTTTGGTTCATACCCCTATGTAACCTCTTCAAATACTATCAGTGCAGGTGCATGCACCGGTCTGGGAATTGCACCAAAGAAAATTGGTGAAGTATTCGGTATTTCCAAGGCATATTGTACAAGGGTAGGAAGCGGCCCCTTCCCTACCGAGCTTAACAATCAAACCGGCACGGTTTTAAGAGAAAGAGGCTTTGAATTCGGCGCCACAACCGGACGCCCCCGACGTTGCGGATGGCTCGACCTGCCGGCACTCAAATATGCCATCATGATCAACGGGGTTACACAATTATTTATCACCAAGAGTGATGTAATGTCAGGATTTGAGACTGTTAAAATATGTACATCGTATATTTCTGAAGGCAGGGAATGCCTCGAGATCCCATTCAATAACTCGCCTGTGGAACCTGTTTACCGTGAATTCCCGGGCTGGAAGGAAGATATTTCAGAAATAAGGGAATATGACAAACTTCCGGAAAATCTGAAAAAATACATCGGATTCATCGAAGAGCAAACAGAAATTTCCGTAACAATGGTCTCTGTAGGGCCTGACAGGAAGGAGACGATATTCAGGAAAAGAAATTAAGTACTATACTTATTTTACAACATACAGCCAGGCTCCTAACTCAACATTATCCTGGAAATATTGAAGGCGTTCAACAGCCTTCCTGAAGCTTTCATAGGCTTCGGCTGAAACAAGTTCGAACCTCCCTCCTTCCATATCAATTATCCTTACATCATACCCATTCTGGCGGTATGTCTCAGCATGATTCCTGGCATACTGGGGAGTAATAAAACTTCCAACAATAATGTTGTATTTATTTTTAAGCTCCAAGGCTCTCTTTTCTTCAGCAATTCTTATCGAATCTAGCCTGGCATCTTCAATTGCCTGTAAGCGTTCCTGTACCTTCCTGATGGAATCTACCACTCTTATACTGTCTTGCCTGGCTTGCCAAACAGCCATTGTGTCGGCTTTCTTGCCAAATAACTTCTTACCCTTAAAATACTTGCAGCCCGGAAGAGCTACCAGCATGAGTACCAGTATCAATGCTGTTAAATGTCTCATATCAAATATATTAATTACTAATATTTACCTTCCTATCACAGGATAGGACAATATTCAAATATACAAAATATTGAAAACCAATCCAAATGATAATAACATTGCCTTAAATGTAATAATATAAGGGATTTTGTATATTAGGGTGGTGAAATTAAAAGGATACCCTAAAGACTTAACTAATGAAATCAATAATCCAATTTTTCGAAGAGAGTGTAGAAAATTTCAGCAGCAATGTTTACCTGTGGGAAAAACCTGCCGACAAATATGAAGGGACGACCTATGGTGAAACAAAAAAGCAGGTTTATGAATTTGCAGCAGGTCTGATGAACCTGGGAGTAAAACAAGGTGACAGGCTGAGCCTGGTCTCTGAAGGACGCAACAGCTGGGTTATAGGAGAGCTTGGCATATTTTATACGGGAGCCCTTAATGTGCCTCTGTCAACAAAGCTGAACCCTGAAGAGATTAAATTTCGTCTTAACCATTCAGAATCAAAGATGATATTAACCTCATCCGTTCAGGCTCAGAAGCTGAAAGAGATAATCAATGATTGCCCGTTTGTTGAAAAAATAATACACTTCGATACACAGGAAGAATATGCACCAAATGAGATCCATTTCAACGAGGTAAGAAAAATAGGAAGGGAATGGCTTGAATCAAAGGAGAATATGGCAAAATTTGAAGCAAGCTTTAAGAGCATTACTCCTTCCAGTTTTGCAAATATTTGCTATACTTCCGGTACCACGGCCGATCCAAAGGGCATTATCCTTACACACGGTAATTATGTAACCAATGTTTACCAGGCTTACAGTTTAATGGATATCCCTCCATTCTACAAAACGCTTCTTATCCTGCCATGGGATCACTCATTCGGGCATACTTGTGGTATTTTTGCGTTCATGGGCAAAGGGGCAGGCATTGCGTCGGTAAAAACCGGCAAAACACCAATGGAGACTCTACGGAACCTGCCTGTATGCCTAAAGGAGATTAAGCCCAATCTCATGATGAGCGTACCGGCAATTGCAAAAAACTTCAGGAAAAATATAGAAAAAGGTATCAAGGAAAAAGGGAAGCTGACAGATATGCTTTTCAGGCATGCCCTTAAGATGGCATATTCATATAATAAGGAAGGATGGAACAAAGGCAGGGGGCTGCAGAAGTTGAAAAAACCATTCCTTAATTTATATGACAAGCTCATTTTCAGTAAAGTCCGTGAAGCCTACGGCGGAGAGCTCGACTATTTCATCGGTGGAGGCGCCCTACTAGATATTGAGCTCCAACGGTTTTTTTATGCCCTTGGTATTCCAATGTACCAGGGATACGGACTCAGTGAAGCCTCCCCGGTTATCTCATCCAATTCCACTGCAAGACACAGGCTGGGATCATCAGGAGTACTTGTAAATAATATGGATCTTAAGATATGCGATGATGATGGTAATGAACTTCCTGTCGGAGAAAAAGGAGAAATAGTGATCATGGGAGGAAATGTGATGCACGGATACTGGAAAAACGAGGCAGCAACTAAAGAGACAATAAGAGACGGCTGGCTCCTTACAGGTGATATGGGTTATATGACAAAAGAGGGTTACCTGTATGTGCTGGGTCGTTTTAAAAGCCTTCTTATTGCAGATGATGGAGAGAAATTCAGCCCGGAAGGTATTGAGGAGACAATAACGGAACAGTCAAAATACATCGATCAGTGCATGCTTTATAATAACCAGAAACCATATACTGTTGCGCTGATAGTACCAAATCAGCACACACTGAAGCTCTATCTTGAGGAAAAAAACCTCATTGCTGCCTCAGAAGAGGGGAAACGTATAGTACTTACACTGCTGGAAAATGAGATCAACGAATACAGGACAAACGGCAAATACGGATATATGTTTCCGCAGAGATGGCTGCCTGTGGCTATTGGTATTATTGAAGAGGGTTTCAGTGAAGAAAACGGATTGATGAATTCAACAATGAAAATAGTCAGAGGTAAAATCATGGATAAATACCAGGATCTCATTGATTTTCTGTATACTCCTATAGCCAAAGTAGTTACAAACGAAAGAAATATCGAGGAAGTCGAAAAAATGAAACTGGGGTAGCGGGTACCAGGGGCTATGTCAACCTGCTCTTGAAAGGAAGGAATGTCATGAAATCGGCATGATGAACAATATATGCCTCGGTTGTTCTTTTAACAAGATCGCCTTCATGAGCATGTGTTGCTATTATATGACATACCTCCGGAGGTATGCCACACTCCTCAGCAAGAGAGACTCCCGAGAATGGATGCCGCAGGTACTGTCCATATTTTCCCTGGTAAGCCTTACCTTCATTATCAAGCTCATACTCAAGGAGTTTTCCGACATCGGCCAGTATGGCGCCAGATATCAGGACATCCATATTAACCGGTAATTCACTGCCAAGGAACTGGTTTATTTTTCCCCCGCTCTCCCTTGCCACATGAACGACACATCTCTTATGAGCCATGAAGCTCACCTTCATATCGGGGCCGCAAAGCAAGGTAAAAGGAATTTGTTCCAGGTCTTCGGCTGTCAGTACGCTTCTTTCAAGCGCCAGTTCCCATGTTTTTGCAGTTTTTTCCCTGAGCGATTCACTACTTATCCAGTCAAGCTCCGGCCATAACTTCTTTATCGTATCATTCATCTTATACTTTTTTTACTTTAACG
>CAZKWD010000218.1:0-4414 GCA_964556175.1 uncultured Rikenellaceae bacterium | reverse complement strand
CGGAAAGGTAATTATTGCCTTTTCTCAAAAATATTCCATAGCAAGACCGGATGGTATGGAGGATATTCTTATGTTGACCTTCTCTATCCCGGTGTTACTGAGAAATTTCTCGAAATTACAATGGAAGGATATGAAAAATACACCGGTGATGATTTCGGAAAAACAATACCGGGCATTTTTACCGATGAACCTCATATTAACTCACCTGGAGGCATCAGGTGGACGCCTGATCTTTTCGATGTGTTCCTTGAAAAATGGGGCTATGACCTTAAATTACAGCTTCCGTCACTTTATGAAGAGGTCGGCGACTGGAAAAAAGTACGGCATAATTATACTCAGACACTTCTCCAGCTTTTCGTTGACCGCTGGAGTAAACCATATTATAATTATTGCGAGGAAAAGGGACTGAAATTCACCGGTCATTACTGGGAACATGAATGGCCTAATATGCGCCATGGCGGCGACAATATGGCGATGTATGCATGGCACCAGGTACCTGCAATTGATATGCTGTTCAACCAGTGGGACGATTCAACAGTAAATGCGCAATTCGGAAATGTCAGGTCGGTAAAGGAGCTTGCAAGTGCAGCAAATCAGACCGGAAGACAAAGAAGACTAAGCGAAACATATGGAGGCGGAGGCTGGGAACTGACATTCACAGATATGAAACGTCTCGGTGACTGGGAATATGCCCTTGGGGTAAACCTTATGAATCAGCATCTTTCACATATCACACTTACGGGTGCAAGAAAATATGACTATCCCCAGACCTTTACCTACCACGAACCCTGGTGGAAACACTATAAATATCTGAATGACCATTATGCAAGGCTCTCAATGGCATTATCGGCAGGAAGGCAGATAAATAATATACTCGTCATCGAGCCTACCACCTCTGCATGGATGTACGATTCATATGTTAAGAAGAATCCAAAATATGCTGAGATAGGGCAAACTTTCCAGACATTCGTAACAAAACTGGAAAAAAGCCAGGTGGAGTATGATCTTGGATCAGAGAATATGATCAAAGACAGGGGATCGGTAAAAGGGGGTAAGTTTGTTATAGGACAGGGCAGATACTCAACTGTAGTTATTCCGCCGATGACTGAAAACCTTGATGAGGCAACATTCAAACTGATAAGCAAATTTGTTGCAGGCGGCGGCAGATTGATATGTTTTTCCCGGCCGACACTTGTTGACGGTGCGCATAGTGAACCACTTGAAAAATTCCTCGAAGCTTATGAAGCAAGGATCCGTTTTGAAACTGAACTAAATCCCGGTATAATCTCAAAGTATTTCACAAATATTTATCTCAGCTTTTCCGACATTAAAGGAGGTGATCTTTACCACCATCGCCGAATGCTGCAAGACGGTCAGGTTATTTTCCTTGTCAATTCAAGCCTGTATGAATCTCTGACCGGATCTCTCCTGGCAATGGGTATCGATGCCATTAATATGAATACACTCACCGGCGATATAAACGGTATTCGCTGTTCACATGAAGGAGCGAATGTGAAACTTGCCTTTGATCTTCCTCCGGCAGGAAGCCTGCTGCTGTATATTCCTTATGAGAAAAAAGACAACTTTGAAGCAGAGCAGGAAGGTGAAATAAAATATAATGCAATATCCTCTGCATCAATGATGGTTAAAAGGGATAATAAAAATGTGCTGTCAATAGAATTCTGTGATATTCAGGTGGGAAATGATGTTGCAAAGGAGCTTCATACCTATGATGCTGCCGATAAAGTCTTTAAATATCACGGATTTAAGGATGGCAATCCCTGGAATACATCGGTGCAGTTCAAAACCAGTATCACCGACCGTGATACTTTTGATGCAAATACCGGGTTTACAGCCACTTATCATTTCAATATAAAGGGTAATGTCGATTTTACCGGTATGGAAGCAGTTGTTGAACGTCCTTATTTATGGAATGTTTCCATAAATGGGAAAGAGGTGAATGCAGATGAGGGTAAATGGTGGCTCGACAGGGAGTATGGTGTTTTCAACATAGAAGAACTGGTAAAAAGGGGAGATAATACAATTACCCTGAAGGTGTCACCAATGACGGTATTTGCTGAAATTGAACCTGTTTATATCCTGGGTGACTTTTCAGTCAAGCCCGCAGTGAAGGGATGGACCATAGAACCGCCTGTCAGCCAATTAACATCCGGAAGCTGGAAGGATCAGGGTATGCCCTTCTATTCATGGGATGTAACATATACAAAGGACTATAACATTGAAAATCCGGATGGGAAATATGTCGTATGCCTTGGCGCGTGGAAAGGGACAGTTGCAGAAGTAATGGTCAATGGCCGGTCTGCAGGTCTGATTGCTCTCCCTCCTTTCCGGAATGACGTTACGCAATTTATAAAAGCAGGTGAAAACAGAATCGAAGTGAAGGTTACCGGCAGCCTGAAAAATGTTCTGGGCCCTCATTTCAATAATCCGGCACCGGGACTTGTATCACCATGGCATTTCAGGAATGTGAAATTATATCCCCCGGGAAAGGATTACCAGCTGATTGATTACGGGTTGATGGAGGAGTTTAAATTACTGCATTGGGAATAGGTTTTGACGGCTTTCAGCCTGTCTTGCTCCCTTCGGTCAATGTCTTCATGGTCTTTACGCCCTTCTGACTGTCATAAGGAATTAAGATATTAAAGACAGCAAAGCATCAGGACAGGACGAAGTCCGTAAAGACATGAATTTCCTTTCGCCTTTCACCCTACGCTCTACGTTTCACGCCTTATTATTATCCACCGTTTAAAAAACGGATCATCAAAATAATAGGACTGCTCTTCCTTTATGAGGATCCCTTTTTGCGTTAAACGCTTGAGGACACTGAATACTGTACTTGGCGCCCCGGCACCAAACATTCTGTTGAAATCATCAGACAAAGGGGAGATATCACTTACAGACATCCCAGCCAATACTTTCATATCGGTACGGTTAAAGGTGCTCCAGATACGTTCAAAATCGTTGTCATGACTTTGAACTATCTCATCTGCCGCTGTTTCAACAATCTCCGGGAAATAGCCTGAACGTGTGATAAGCTCCCAGACGGTGAACGCCAGCTGTTGGGTATAATAAGGATGTGAGCCAGTTATTTTAAGTATATCTCTTGAAATATTTCCTTCTTCCTTCTTTAACTGCCTGAATTTTTCATTCAGGAATGAAAGGAATTTGTCTTCAGGTATCTTACCCAGCGTAAACAATGAACCAAATCGATATAATGATGAATCTCTCTTTTCAAAGATCTCCCTGATCATCGATTCATTGCTGCCCATGAATATATAATTGATGTTTTTGTGATCCTGCATTACCGAACGGAGCATCTTATCAAGGTTGGGATTGATACGGAAAATATCCTGGAATTCATCAAGGACAACGATCATTCTCCTGCTTGCAGAATCCAGTTTTTCGATGAGGTTCAGTACATCTTCAAGCGGGGCAAGGTCTTTTGAGCCGGGTTTAAAAGTTATTTCCACCTCACCAGTCACCGGATTTAATATCACAGAAGGTATAATCCGGAATGATTTGATATTATTCTTTAACTTCTGGAATGTAAAAATTCTGTAAATCCTTTTTAACAGCTGTGAAGCAAAATCTTCTTCCGAAATGATAACCTGCATATCAAGGTAAATATAACAGCGTCCTGATTCGCCAAGTATCTTTTTTATAAGGCTTGTTTTCCCGAATCTCCTGGGACTGATCATTATCAGGTGGTTTTTGCCTTTCAGAAAAGATTTTACCCCGGCTATTTCTTCTTCCCTGTTGGTAAAAAAAGGTCCGTCGACCACTGTTCCGAACTTGAATGGATTTTCTTTCATGATCTTGCGATATTTTTCGTAACGATTATTTTCGGATGTAAATATACTAATATTTTCGGAATAATCAAAAATAATAAAATGACATCCATATAGCCAGTTCGGATTGCTCATGCCGCATCTGCGGGATCCGTAATGACCTGTTAAAAGCCTCAACTCAGATTTGCCATCATTAAATCCGTGTTTACTTTGTGTAATCCGTGGTGAATTAGAACGATTGCACAACTGACTTGATTTTTCGAATAGGATTCAGAATCCCGTTCAATTACCTGCATATCAATATACTATTTTAGACCTATTTGCATTATTCAAATAATTGTATACATTTGATCTGTTTTATTTGACTTATTAAATATTAAAGTAATGACACAGAGGTATTTTGCAATTTATATTGCAGAAAATCTCAATTATAAACTTAAAACCCGACATATGAAAAAAATTTTAACCTTAATTGCCGGAACGCTGGTTACCGGTACTCTTCTTGCTGGCGGACTGGTTACCAATACTAACCAGAGCGCGTCGTGGGTTCGGCTACCTTCCAGGAATGCCTCAATTGAAACAGATGCAGTTTACTATAACCCGGC
>CAZKWD010000217.1:0-4433 GCA_964556175.1 uncultured Rikenellaceae bacterium | reverse complement strand
TATACATACTCAAAGAATACAAGGCAGTTTGAAAACAAGAATTTCGGGAAACCGTTTCCCTATAAATATGATCGTACTCATGATATAAGCATTGTCTATCTTCAGAAGATAAAGGAGAATATTCAGTTTTCTGCAACCTGGGTTTACGGTACGGGAAATCCTTTCACATTATCGGCAGGTAAGTATATAATGTCAACAGGTCCCGGTGATGATTTAAATATTTCAACTGCTTACTATGATTATGGCCAGATCTATGATGAATTAAATTCTTACCGGATGCGGGCATATCACAAACTTGATATTGGAATTAATTTTTACAAATCCGTCAGGTGGGGTGAAAGGACCTGGAGTATAAATATTTATAATGTTTATAACCGTCAGAATCCGTATTTTTATTTTCTTAAAACCACTGCCGAGTTTGCTCCCAATGGCGCTGAAATCCCGGGCTCGGGGAAGACAGTTTTAAAGCAGCAAAGCTATTTCCCTATTATTCCCTCTTTCAGCTATAGTCTGAAGTTTTAAGTAGCCCCGCTTTAGGAGTGTATTAACTGTTTTGCTCCCCTTCTCCTTAAATGCCCGGGGGGCATTTAGTTCAAACTCTCTCAGCTACAAGATCACCGACCTCCAAAGTAGAATAACCCATCCGGCCTGCACCAAGATCTTTGATTTTATTTGCTGTTACATCCATAATGGCCTCTTCAATTGCCAGGGCAGCCTTTTCCTCTCCAAGGTGATCGAGCATCATTGCACCGCACGATATTGAAGCGAGCGGATTAATGATATTTTTGCCTGTATATTTGGGGGCAGAGCCGCCAATAGGCTCGAACATAGAAACACCCTCAGGATTTATGTTACCTCCTGCAGCGATACCCATTCCACCCTGGGTTATTGCACCAAGGTCCGTAATTATATCCCCGAACATATTTGTGGTAACAATCACATCGAACCATTCCGGATTTTTCACCATCCACATCACAGTTGCATCCACATGGTAGTAGTCCCTTTTGATGTCAGGGTAATCAGCCTTGCCGATTTCGTGGAAGGCTCTTTCCCAGAGGTCAAATACATAGGTCAGCACATTTGTCTTTCCACAAAGAGTAAGGGTGTTTTTCTTCTTCCTTTTCCTTGTGTATTCAAAGGCGTATCGCAGGCAGCGTTCAACCTGCATGCGGTTATATATCATATTCTGGACAGCCACTTCATGCGGAGTGCCTTTCTGGGTAACTCCTCCAACACCGGTATAAACATCTCCTGTATTTTCTCTTACAACCACATAATCAATATGTTCCGGACCTTTATCCTTAAGCGGGGTCGAAACTCCCGGGTATAGTTTTACCGGACGCAGGTTAATATATTGATCCAGTTCAAAACGCAGTTTCAACAGTATACCTTTTTCAAGTATTCCGGGTTTAACATCAGGGTGACCTATAGCTCCCAGGAAGATTGAATCAAACTTTTTCAGTTGTTCAACTGCAGAATCAGGGAGTATTTCACCAGTCCTGAGATACCGGTTTCCGCCAAAGTCAAATTCTTCATAATTGAAGTTAAATCCAAATTTTGAACCGGCTGCATCAAGTACTTTTCTACCTTCCCTTACTACTTCAGGACCAGTACCATCACCAGGGATAACAGCAATATTGTAAGATTTACTCATGTGCTTTTTCGTAAATAATTATTAATGTGAAGCGTTAACTAACAATTTGTCGTCTATTTTAAATTCGTTGTTTTCAACAATATTCAGCATTTTCTCGGTAGCCTTTATTGCTGACTCTGTCTGGTCGGCATCAAGTCCCCTGGTTCTGAATTCCTTATCGTTGAGATTCCATGTAATAACTGTTTCAACCAGTGCATCCGTCTTACCTCCCGGTGGAATTGATACCTGGTAATCGGTAAGCAGCGGGAGGGTTTTACCGAGTCTGTCGTAGATGATCCTCAGTGCCTTCATGAATGCATCATACTGCCCGTCACCGGAAGATGTCTCCTGGTAAAGGTTGCCGTCAATCTCTATCTGGACACTGGCAAAAGGCTTTAATCCATATGAAAGTGAAAGAGAATAGTTTTTGATAAAGATCTTGTAATCGGATATGTTTGAACCCAGAACATCGGCAATGATGAATGGAAGATCGGCATTGGTGACATTTTCTTTCTTATCGCCAAGCTCAATTACACGCTGAGTAATTTTATCAATGGATTCAGGACTGAGCGAGAGCCCGTATTCTTCAAGATTCTTCCTGATTGTCGCTTTCCCTGATTGTTTACCCAGGGCATATGTTCTTTTCCGGCCGAATCTTTCAGGGAGGAGATTATTAAAGTAAAGGTTGTCTTTACAATCGCCGTCGGCATGTACTCCCGATGTTTGCGTAAAGACATTCTCCCCGATGACAGGTTTGTTCACAGGTATTCGTATTCCGCTGAATGTTTCAACAATACGGCTTACCTTAGTAATCTCGAATTCATTTATCCCGGTTTCAACATTCATCTGGTCACGGAAAACACCGATAACACTTGAAAGGGGAGCGTTTCCTGCACGTTCACCCAGCCCATTTACGGTTGTATGAACTCCTTTTATACCAGCTTTTACCGCTGAAAAAATATTGGCAACGGCAAGATCATAATCATTGTGAGGATGAAAATCAAAATGAAGTTCAGGGTATTTGTCAATGATCTTTTTGCAGAACAGAAATGTCTGGTCGGGATTAAGAATACCAAGAGTATCGGGAAGCATGAATCTTTTTACATTCTCATCTTTCAACGCATCAAGCATGTACAGAACATAATCTTCTGAACTTATCATTCCGTTCGACCAGTCTTCGAGATAGATATTCACCTGCATATCAGATAATTCTGCTTTCCTTATTATCTCTTTGATATCGCTGGCGTGTTGTTCGGGAGTTTTTCTCAGTTGTTTTTCGAGATGTCTGAGTGAACCTTTACACAGCAGGTTTACGACTTTGCCTCCTGCCTCCTTTATCCAGTTAAGGGAAAGGTCCCTGTCGACAAAACCCAGAACCTCAATCTTATCCTGGAAGTTATTCTGACTTGCCCATCCGGTTATCTGTTTCAGAGCCTCAAACTCACCTGACGAAACCCGTGCTGAGGCCACTTCAACACGGTCGACACCAAGATCTGACAGGAGAAGCCTGGCTATATGAAGCTTTTCGATGGGGGTATATGAGACACCCTGTGTCTGCTCACCATCCCTCAGGGTGGTGTCCATTATCTCTATTCTCATATTTAAGGGCATTTCTTAATTCAAAAGCTTTAATTATATCCCTGATACTCAGCAGATAATCAACATCATCAAGGCCTTTCATGAGGCATTCCTTCCTGTAAGGGTCGATATCAAATTTTACAGGTTCACCATCAGGAAGCACCGAGAATAATTGTCTCTCAAGGTCTATTCTGACACGTATACCGGGATCATCAGTTACAACTCTTATAAGGTTGTCAAGGTAATCTTCGGGAACAATTACCGGAAGCAGTCCGTTATTGAGTGCATTGTTAAGGAAAATATCTGCAAAGAAGCTTGAAACGACCGCCCTGAATCCATAATCGGAGACGGCCCATACGGCATGTTCCCGGCTTGATCCGCAGCCAAAATTCCTGCCGGCAACGAGTACTTCTCCCTTATAACGTGGATTATTCAGAATAAATCCTTCATCTATCGATCCTGATTCATTATAGCGCCAGTCGCGAAAAAGATTCTCGCCGAAACCTTCACGCGATGTGGCATTCAGGAACCGGGCCGGTATTATCTGGTCGGTATCAATATTTTCAAGTGGAAGCGGGACACAGGTTGTTTCTAGTATATCAAATTTCTTTTTTGGCATTTTATCGGATTGTTTTATAGTTATTCATTTATCATGTCCCGTGGATCGGTTAGTACTCCTGTCACTGCTGCAGCGGCAGCGGTAAGAGGGCTTGCCAGCAGCGTTCTTGATCCGGGTCCCTGTCTCCCTTCAAAATTCCTGTTCGATGTTGAAACAGCATACTTCCCTGCAGGTATTTTGTCTTCATTCATTGCCAGACATGATGAGCAGCCCGGCTGTCTCAGTTCAAAGCCAGCCTCGCCAAGAATTCTGTCAAGGCCCTCCTCAATTGCCTGCTGTTCAACTTTTTTTGATCCCGGTACAATAAGAGCTGTGATCCCGGGAGCCTTTAGTCTGCCTTTTACCAGACCGGCAAATGCTCTGAGATCCTCAATTCTGCCATTGGTACAGCTGCCAAGGAACACATAATCGACGGGATGGCCTTTGAGACTCATCCCGGGTCTGAATCCCATATAATCGAGAGATTTTATGATTGAAGCAGATTCTGAATGGGGTATTGTCTCATCCACTGCCATTCCCATACCCGGGTTTGTTCCATATGTGATCATCGGTTTGATGGTACCGGCATCAAATTGCAGTTCACTGTCGAAAACTGCTCCCTCA
>CAZKWD010000216.1:0-4436 GCA_964556175.1 uncultured Rikenellaceae bacterium | reverse complement strand
GAAACGGCTCTCTTTATCAATGTTGTTCCACCTGATGTAATTATCTGCCGTATAGATCATTGATCTCTGTTTTTCCCTGTTTATGGCTGTTTTCGGGTGTTCCATGTAATCATCGGAACGCGTTTTGACCTCGACAAAAACAATGAAATCTTTGTTTTCTGTAATGATATCTATTTCGAGCTTACCCGATTTCCAGTTCCTTTCCAGGATTTTGTAACCTTTATTTTTAAGGTATTCGGTAGCTTTGTCCTCACCGGTCTGGCCAAGACGTTTAGAATCTGCCATATTATATCTCTATAAGTTTATTCCTTATTGCATAAAGTATCAGGCTTGCTGTATTCTTCGAATTGGTTTTCCCCAGGAGATTAGCCCTGTGTTTATCAACAGTTCTTTTACTTATGAATAATGATTCTGCAATTTCCTGGTTTGAGAACCCCTCACAGATCTTAAGAAGTATCTCTTTTTCTCTTTTCGACAGTACCGCTGATTTAGGTTCCTGTTCACGCAGCTTGATCTTCTGAATGACATGGTAAAGCAATTCCTGCGAAAAAAAACTACCACCCTTAATGACGGTTATTATAGCCTCCCTTACTTCGGAAATATCTGAATCCTTAAGTAAAAAGCCCTTTGCGCCGGCATCAACCATTTTATAATAGTACTCATCCTCGCCATACATTGAAAGTGCGATAATATTTAAGGAGGGGCATATTTTCAGTCCTCTCCTTGTTGCCTCTATCCCGTCCATTTCAGGCATACTTATATCCATCAGAGCAATGTCAGCCGGGGTTGTCTTCAGCAGCCTGAGGAACTCTTCCCCGTTTGATGCTTCACCTGTAACTTCAAATTCAGTGAAGGAATTAAGCAGCAGCTTTAATCCGTTCCTGAAAAGCTGATGGTCATCTGCTATTATAATCCGTATTTTCTCCATTTACAAAGGCTGGTTGTCATCAGATATCATCTGTTACCCTGATCAGTGCGCTGGTTCCTTTTCCCTGTGTGCTTTCAATTATGAAGACACCCTCAACTGATTTAACCCGCGTCTCTATATTTGAAAGCCCCATCCCTTTAATATCTTCTTTCCCGATAGATGAGGGATCAAACCCGCGACCATTATCATAAAAATGCAAGGTAACAAATTTTTCATGTTTGTTAAGCTCTATCTCAATACGGGAGGCTCCTGAATGACGAATAGCATTATTAATTAGCTCACATGCAGCACGATATATAACCACCTCCTTGTCATTTTCAAGCCGCCTGGTTTCCATATTCGATTTAAAATCTATCTCAACGGTACCGGTCTGGTTTATTTTTGTCGTGAAGGCACTTATTGCACTTGCGAGTCCGAAATTGGAAAGAACATGTGGGCTTAGATTATCGGAAACCTCTTTTATGGTATTTAATGCTTCATTTACAAGGTGATTGGTGTTATTCAGAATGTCAATCCCGTCCAGATCGTTTATCCTGTCGCTGAGAGAGGATACAGACATTTTTACTGTCGAAAGAATCGGCCCGAGTCCGTCATGAAGATCTTTCGCAAATCTTCTTCTCTCATTTTCTTCGGTATTTATTATCGCATTCAGCACCCTCCTTTCTGTACGAAGACGGTCAATCTCGGCCTTTTTAAGAGAGTAGAAGATCTCACGGATGAGGACTACACCGACAATGATCATAAATGATACCAGAACACCGATCCATTCATCTACCATCTGCCATGTATATGAAGGTGTACCGCGGAAAAACTCATTTAATTGAATGATTTTACGGATCGCCATAAAAACGAATGATAGTGAAAGGAGTATCCATGAAAGCCTGTATTTGGTTATCTTCATGAATCTCAGGGCTACGGAGGCTGCAATTATCTGCAGGATGATGGATATTATAAGAGCAACTAATCTTATCATGGGGCAATGATTAATAATCTGTAAAATTAGCAGTTATTTCATTTTAAATGGAATATGATGTGCACAATATACAACGGTTTTAAGGCATTAGGGTATTAAGGCTTTGGGGTTTGATGTCTTTATGCCGTAAAGCCGTAGCACCCTAAGGCCTTTTTTTTTACCTTTGAAAATCTCAAAACACAACATGAATATTATTTATAATATTGGCATAGTGTTATTTACGGGATTAGCCCGATTAATTTCACCATTTAATGAAAAGGTCCGTCTCTGGGTAACAGGACAAAAAAACTGGTTTGAAGTGTTGAGTAAAAAGATCCGGACAGACGAGGAATACTTATGGATCCATTGTGCCTCGCTTGGTGAATTTGAACAGGGACGGCCGGTAATTGAGGCACTGAAAAAAGAAAAACAGCACATTAAAATTATTTTGACCTTCTTCTCCCCCTCAGGATATGAGGTGCGGAAAAATTACCGGATGGCCGATATTATTTGTTATTTGCCCCCTGACACTATACGAAATGCAGAAAAATTTATCACACTGGTTAATCCATCTGTTGTAATATTTGTTAAATATGAATTCTGGAATAATTATATAGCAAGACTCTCAACGAATAATATACCGCTTTATCTGATTTCAGGTATCTTCAGAAAGGAACAGCATTTTTTTAAATGGTATGGTTCTTTTTTCCGCAGAATGCTGAAAAGGTTTACCTGGGTATTTGTTCAGGATCAGAACTCATATGAACTTCTTGGTACCCTCGGGCTGCAAAATGTTTCAGTAACAGGAGACACAAGGTTTGACAGGGTTAAGGAAATCTCAAAAGCTGCAAAAGATATTCCTGTACTCGAGATGTTCAGGGGAAATGAGAAGCTATTCATTGCCGGCAGCAGCTGGAAACAGGATGAGGAGATAATATCCGCATATATAAATAAATATCCCGACAGAATGAAATGGGTCTTTGCCCCGCATGAAATTGACCCTGAAAATATTGAAAGACTTGAACGTCTGTTCACCGTGAAATGTGTAAGGTTCTCATGTTTTTCCGAAGATTCATCTGATGCAAGAGTTTTAATAATTGATAACATAGGCATACTTTCTTCGGCATATCGTTATGCCCATATTGCTGAGGTAGGAGGAGGCTTTGGGAAAGGGATACATAATATTCTTGAACCAGCATGCTGGGGTATCCCTGTCATTTTCGGCCCCAATTACAAGAACTTCCGTGAAGCTGTTGAACTGATAGAACTGGACGGGGCCGGTTCGTTTAAGAAATATGAGGATTTTGACAGGATCCTTGATAAATGGCTTACTGATGAGTTAATATATAAAAAGACTGCTTCTGCTGCCGGGAAATATGTAAAAGAAAACACCGGAGCCACTGATAAAATAATGCAACGGATCATCTGAAAAGATGCTAACATTTTATGCTCATAATTTGTTAATAAGTAGTCTTTTTGAAATTCTTTCCAATCCTTTCAAAGCATGTAAATTGTTAGGCCGGATTTAACAAAAACTTAATTTTATTGTAATCTGGAAATCAATTAATTACGATAGTTTTGCAAAAATATTATTAATCCTTAATCCAAATTCTATGATGAAACAATTAAAACACACATTTGCAATGTTGGTGTTTGTGTTCCTGTCTGCGGCAATGTTCGGGCAGGGAGCAACTACATCATCACTGGGTGGTAAAGTAACCGATAGCAATGGAGAAGCACTTCCGGGCGCAAGTATCGTCGCTGTTCATGTTCCTTCCGGAACGCAATATGCAACTGTTGCTGATGCTTCAGGGAACTTCCGGATAATGAACATGCGTATCGGAGGACCCTACTCTGTGAATGTCTCCTTTATAGGATATTCAACAGTAAGCTACACTGGCATAACTCTTAAACTGGGTGAGACCTATGTTCAGGATGGGCATCTGACTGAATCAACAACAGCATTAAGTGAAGTCGTTGTTACTGCAGGACTGCGTAACTCGATTTTAAGTTCGGAACGCTCCGGTACCATGACCAACGTGGGCAACAGGGAATTAAATAATCTTCCCACAATAAGCAGGAGTATCACCGATTTCTCGAAATATACTCCGCAGGCTCAGGGTAATTCATTTGGCGGACGTGACGGACGTTTCAACACAATAACAGTTGACGGCGCAGCCTTTAACAATAACTTCGGTTTGAGCAGCAATCCTCTGCCTGGAGGTAATGCACAACCCATCTCCCTCGATGCCATTGAGGAGATATCGGTAAGTGTTGCTCCCTATGATGTAACTATGTCACAGTTTACCGGTGCAAGCATAAATGCTGTAACCCGCAGTGGCGACAATACCTTCAAAACTTCTGTATATACTTATATAAGGCCAAAATCATTTACCGGAAATACTGTTGACGGAAATGAAGTACCTGGTGCAAGAGAAAGAAGCTCACAGAATTATGGATTCCGTGTTGGCGGTCCAATTATTAAAGATAAATTATTCTTCTTCCTCAGTGGTGAATATGAAAAAGAATCTGTTCCGGGTGTTAGCTGGAAGCCAA
>CAZKWD010000215.1:0-4508 GCA_964556175.1 uncultured Rikenellaceae bacterium | reverse complement strand
AAGGGGGGTTATAATTTAGATTTCCTTTTTTTCTTCACCCTGCTTTTGTCTGTACATTCCTTCAGCAGAGCTTTTACTGTCTTTCCGAGGACCGGATGAATAAGATCAGGTGCTATTTCACATAATGGGACAAGTACAAATCTCCTCTCATGAAGCCTGGGATGGGGGATCACCAGGGTTTTTTTCTCAAATTTCCTGTTGCCATAAAAAAGAATGTCTATATCAATTATTCTTGACGAATATCCCTTTTCATCTCTCAGTCTGCCCATATTAGCCTCCACCATCAGTATCCTGCCCAGCAAACCGGAAGGCCTGAGCTTTGTTTCAACCACAAGGACCATATTCAGAAAATTATCCCGGCTCTGGAAACCCCATGGCTCGGTTTCATAGATTGCCGATGACTCCACGATTGAGCCAATATGCTCCTCAATCAATGCAAGTGCTTCATTCAGATTATTTTCCCGGGCACCGAGGTTTGTACCGATACCAAGATATGTCCTCATTTATTATCTTTGTGCTTCCTGGTTTATTAATTACAAAGATACCTTAAAAATTTTCAGCTAGTTTTTATATATTTAAAATTCAATTTAAAGCATTTCCACGATGAAAAATTTTCTTATTTACACACTGGCAACAATAACAGGTATTATCATTACCTCGCTCCTCTTTTTATTCCTCTTTATCGGCAGTTTGGGAATGATGGTTGCAGCAGGTGATAAACCTGTCTCAATAAGTAATAATTCGATTCTCGTTCTGAAAGCCGGCATACCTATTCCTGACCGCAGTGATCTGAACCCTTTTGCCGGGATAGATATAATCAATATGTCATTTTCTCCGTTGGCAGGGCTGAATGATATTCTGAAAAATCTGGAAAAAGCTGCTGCGGATGACAAAATAAAGGGAATTCTGATAGAGAATGGGCTTCTTACGTCAGGTTGGGCCACGATTGAAGAGATCAGAGATGCCCTCGACAGATTCAAGGATGAGAGCGGCAAATTCATTTTATCATATTCCGACTATGTACTTCAACAGGAGGGTTATTACCTCTCTACAATAGCTGATAAAATATATATCAATCCCGGCTCGCTGGTCGACTTTAAAGGCTTAAGCGGGGAGGTAATGTTTTATAAAAAAGCTCTCGAAAAGCTGGGTGTTGAGGTACAGGTAACACGACATGGAAAGTTCAAAGGAGCCGTTGAACGCTATATCCTTGATGAACTGAGTAAAGAAAATGAGGCTCAGATCAGGGATTATGTGGGATCGATCTGGAACCATACTGTTGAAGAGATGTCGAAGTCGAGAGGCATTTCTGTTGACAAGCTTAACCTCCTGGCTGATAATCTTGGCGGTTATGTTCCGGAGTCCGCTTTTGAAAACGGACTTGTGGACGGTCTCATATTCCGTGATGCACTTATAGATACAATTAAAGCTTTGTCGGGACTGACAAGTGACGACAAGATCAATCTTGTTGCCATGACCAAATACACAAAGGTGCCTGAGACTAAAAAAACTGTTACTTCAAAGAACAGGATTTCAGTAATTTATGCTTCAGGAACAATTGTCATGGGTAAGGGAAGTGAATATAACATAGGCGGTAATAATTATTCCGAAATCATCAGGAAAGAGAGGCTCGACAGCAATGTAAAGGCCATTGTCATGAGAGTAAACAGCCCGGGAGGCAATGCAGTTGCTTCCGATATTATATGGAGGGAGCTTGAGCTTGCTGCCAGAGAAAAGCCTGTGGTCATATCAATGGGGAATTATGCTGCCTCGGGCGGATATTATATTTCAGCCCCGGCATCGAAAATCTATGCTAATCCCACAACAATATCCGGATCAATCGGAGTATTTGGTCTTATCCCCAATGCAGGAAAGCTCCTGGAACAGAAGCTTGGAATTTCCACGCAGACAGTGAACACCAACAAATATTCCGATTTCCCTTCTGTATACAGGCCGATGAATACTTATGAAAAAGAAATTATGCAGAAGAGCATTGAGCATGTTTACAGTGATTTTACCGGAAAAGTCGCTTCAGGCAGGAAAATGAGCATCGAATCGGTCGACAGCATTGGTCAGGGTCGTGTATGGAGCGGAGACAAAGCTCAGAAGATCGGGCTAGTTGATGAAATCGGCGGGTTGAAGGAGGCTATAGAAGGTGCCGCCCTACTTGCCGGCCTTGAGTCTTATTCGGTACGTGAATTACCTGCTGTTGAAGACCCCTATACAAAATTATTGAAGCAGCTCAGCGGTGAGGTAAGGCTGAACATCCTGAAAAAAGAACTTGGTGAATCAATCAGGTTTTATAATGATCTTATGGAAATAAAAGAGATGACAGGAATTCAGGCCAGGCTCCCATATATTATTGATATACATTAATTTATGGGAAGCAGAAGAAGCATATTTCTTTACCCCTTTTCACTTCTTTATGGTCTGATTACCGGTTTCAGGAACTTTCTCTATAATGCCGAAATTCTTAAGTCACACACATTCCCCATACCTGTTATCTGTGTGGGGAACCTGACAGCAGGCGGAACCGGGAAAACACCGCTTACCGAATATCTTGTAAATCTGCTCAGGGGAGATTTTGATGTGGCAGTTCTCAGCAGGGGCTACAGAAGAAAAACGCGTGGTTTTTTATTTGCCGGCGAAAATTCAAGATCAGAGGATATAGGTGATGAACCTCTGCAGATCGCAAGGAAATTCCCCGGGATCACCGTAGCTGTCGACAGGAAGAGAGTGCATGGTGTATGTGAGATCCTGGATAAAAAACCGGATAGTGGAGTAATAATACTCGATGATGCTTTTCAACACAGGAGTATCACACCCGGTTACTCCATCCTGCTTTCCGATTTTGACAGGCTGATGATATACGACCGGATGCTGCCTTATGGCAACCTGAGAGAGAGTATCGCCAATATGAAAAGAGCCGATATTATCCTTATAACCAAATCGCCTGAAACAATAACTCCTATCCAGCGAAGACTGATAGTCAAGGAGATACGGAAAGCTCCTTGCCAGGATCTCTTTTTCACTTCAATGACATATAAAACACCCCTGCCTGTATTTGATAATGTTAAAGCTGAAAAGGATATCTTCAGCCGTCGCGGGAAAGAAGATTCTCCCGGCATTGTCCTGGTAACAGGTATTGCCAATCCAAAACCATTGGCCGGGTATCTGCAAAAACTGACAGGAGAGATAATAAACCTGCCATTCGGTGACCATCACAGATTCAATAGCAGCGATTTTGAAAAGATCATGGAGGCATGGAAATCACTCAAATCATCACGGAAGTATTTAATTACCACCGAAAAAGATGCTGTCAGAATACGGGAATTTACTAATATTGCGGAAGCAATACGTAATGCATTTTATTACATACCTGTTGGAATAAAATTTTTAAATGACAACCAGGAAGAATTTGATAACCTGATAATTGAATATGTTAGAAAAAATAAACGAAACAACAGAATTTCTTAAGGAAAAAGGAATTATCCGCCCTGATGCCGGGATTATTCTTGGGACAGGTCTTGGAGGACTGACAGCGAAGATAGAGAACACCATTGAGATAGATTACAGGGATATTCCCAACTTCCCTGTTCCAACTGTTGAAGGACATGAGGGTAAGCTTATTTATGGTGATTTCGGCCGGAAGAAAATTGTTGCCATGAAGGGACGGTTCCACTATTATGAAGGTTATGGTCCCGATCTGATGGCGCTACCGGTGAGGGTTCTCAAATATCTCGGTATCAAATGCCTCTTTCTGTCCAATGCTGCAGGCGGCGTTAATCCCGATTTCCAGATTGGCGATATCATGATTATCACCGATCATATCAGCCTGTTGCCCAATCCTCTTATCGGAAATAATGATGAACGTATAGGACCGCGTTTCCCCGACATGGGGGAAGCTTATGACAGGTACCTCATCAAAAAAGCCGAAGTTATCGCACATGATCTTAAGATAAGGATACATAAGGGAGTCTATCTTTCTACCACCGGCCCTACTTTTGAGACACCTGCAGAATATAAATATTTCAGGATTACAGGTGCTGATGCAGTGGGGATGTCGACTACACCCGAGGTTATTGTTGCCCGTCACATGGGCCTGCCATGTTTTGCAGTAAGCATAATAACCGATCTTGGCGTGGAGGGAAAAATAGAATACACAACACATGAATCTGTCATAGAGGAGGCCGCAAAAACAGAAGAACGCATGACGGCCATCATGACGGAGATGATTGCCACACTATAACTACCCCCCAACCCCCCTAAAGGGGGGCTAAAACCTTGCAGCAAATATCATAAGTGATTGATTTTTAGCCCCCCTTTAGGGGGGTTGGGGGGTCTATCTTATTACAGTGCAAATCTTTTTCCAGGATTTTGTTTTGCCTTTATCGTTATATAATTCAATCAGAATTATATATATTCCCGTATTAACAAGGTTCCCGTCATCCGTTGTTCCATCCCAGACAATCGAAGCTCCGTTTCCTGCAAATAAGTTTTCTGCTATC
>CAZKWD010000214.1:0-4520 GCA_964556175.1 uncultured Rikenellaceae bacterium | reverse complement strand
TAATTGAAGTTCATATGAAAAGATTCATTTTAATACCTGTAATTCTGGCAATAACCATTCTGGGATATGGCCAAAGATCTGTTGATGCACTTTTTAACAGGTATGCCGGCAGTGATGGTTTTACAACAATAACGATTAGCGGGAACCTGATAAAGCTCATCAGGGATCTTGATGACGATAAATGCGATGATGACAGATGCTGGCCTGAAGATATTACTACTGTCAGGATCCTTGCACAGAACGATGATAGTATGTTTGAAGGCAATTTTTATAACATGGTGGAAAATGAGCTTGACCGCAGGAATTATGAAGAGTTTATGAGAGTGAAAAATGCTCATAAGGACATGGTGATGCTGGTACGGGCAGATGGAAAGAGATTCAAGGAATTCCTGATTGTTGCAAGTGGCGAAGATAATAATGCCCTGATACAGGTCAAGGGAAACATGACTTACAAGGAGGCAAAGAAATTCTCTGAGAGCATGAAGAAAGACAACGGAGTAAATATTGTAATAGGCTGCAACTGATCCGATTGTTTTTATCTTTATCCGGAATTTGTCATAAGCCTCTTGCCTGATGACCAGGGATGCGTTTAATGTAATAATACACCGGCTGAACCGCAAACTTTATGCAATAGCTTTCCGGATAGTTAAAAATCGACAGGAAGCAGAAGATGTTGTACAGGAGGTTTTTATGAAAATGTGGGTAATGAGGAAAAAACTTGACGATTACAATGATATTGAGGCTCTTGCTGTCACAATGACAAGAAACAGCAGCATTGACCAAATGAGAAAATGGAAACATATTGACAGTGAAAAGGTGCCATCAGATACCAGTAATTCCGATCATTCACCTTCACCACATGAACGGCTGGTAAGTTCTGAAACTGCCACTATTGTGGCCATGATTATTGATGAATTGCCGTCAGCAACACGCGACCTTGTTCAGATGAGGGAGATAAACGGATTATCCTACGATGAAATATCAAAGCAGAAAGGGATGAATATCAACAACCTGAGGGTGGTTCTTTCAAGAGCCAGGAATATGATAAAAGAGAAATATTTAAGCTATACAAATGAAAAGGGAAGAGCTTAAGAAATTACTGGAGAAGTACTATGACGGGGAGACCTCCCGGGAAGAAGAAGAAAGACTTAAGAACTTTTTCCCGGGCAATGATTTTCTTCCGGAGTATGAAGCTGAGAAAGAGATCTTCAGCCATTATGCAGGTTCTGAAAGTATACCTGTTCCATCTGTCGATTTCGAGGACAGGATCCTTAAGGGAATAGATGATCTCGAGAAAAAGCAAAGAAGTATCTCCCTGAGAAGGAGATATATCACGGTCATGAGTGCTGCAGCAGCAATTCTTTTATTGATCGGTTCATACTTTGTTTTTTTCAATAAAGAAGCCCAGGAGGACACATTTTCAGATCCGCGGTTGGCATATGCAGAAACAATGAGAATACTTAATGAAGTTTCTGTTAAGCTCAATAAAGCGACAGAGGCGCTTAAACCACTTAACAAAATGCAAAACGCAATGGAAACAGGTTTGGAATCAATTGACAGGTCAGCAACGATAATTTCAACAAACCTGAATCGAAGCATGCTGTTTGAAGAGGGATCTGTCAGGGAAAATCAGTAATTAACCAAATAATAAATTAGAAATATTAAATCAATATAATATGAAGAGGCAGTTTTTGATTATCGCAGCTTTATTAATATGCCAGGTCATTCAGGCCCAGAAGAATCCTATAGATGAGCTGTTTAATAAATACTCGGAGAGGGAGGGATTCACATATGTATCCATCTCAGGCAGAATGCTTAACATGATCGGTTCTCTGGATGCAGAGAATAATCCCGACAACATTATACTCAGGCTTAATTCTATCAGGATACTGTCAGAGAATGATTCATTATCAACAGGTAATGTTAATTTCTATACTGAACTTAGCAGAAAGCTTGACCTTTCAGTTTATGAGGAACTGATGGTGGTAAAAGAAGGAAATGATATAACTAAATTCCTTATCCGGCAGAATGGCAATACAATATCCGAACTGCTGGTCATTACGGGTAGTTCCGGAGGTAATTCACTCATTTCGATAAGAGGGCAGATTAACCTGAAGGAGCTGTCGCAACTTTCAAAAGAAATAGGCATAGAAGAGCTGGAAGAGCTTGAAGGGATTGAAGACAAGTAATTAATGGATCTTTGATTATTTTTCCCGTTAAATGCAACCATTGGTGTCCTGATTACGTTATCATAGTATATCAGGGAACAAAGATGCATTAGACTTCTGTTTTCATTTTTTTCTATATTTGTATTGATTTCAAAAACTAAACAAATAGTAACTATGAATAAGCTCTTCACAAAACGTCTGCTAACACTGGTGATCTCAGTATCACTCTTCTCTTCGGTTACCTATTCACAGTTCGATAAACTTGATTTCTTAAAAAGTAGCACGGCCGATGGCATTAAATTTCTGGAAGCATATATGACTCCATGGATTAATGCTTTTGGTGCAGGTTTGAACGGAAGCTGGTATAATACTGCAAAACCTCATAAACTTGGGGGATTTGATATTACAACAGCGCTTAATGTTGGATTTGTGCCAACCACGGCCGAAACATTCGATCTGTCGACCCTGGGGCTCTCTTCAAACATTAGTCCCACAACAGGAACGGCACCAACCATTGCCGGACCGGATGAGAGTGGCCCGCTAATGGCATATTCAGTAAGCGGCTATGAACTTGCAAGCTTCAGAACACCACCGGGTGTGGCATGGAGATATATTCCGGTACCAACATTGCAGATTGGAGTAGGCCTGCCGCTGGGTACCGAGGTCAAGGTCAGATTTATTCCCAGATTGACTTTCGACAATGATCTGATCCATGGAGATATAGGGTTATGGGGTATAGGATTAATGCATAGTATCATGCAATATATTCCGGGTGGTGATCTGCTCCCTGTTGATGCATCTGTTTTTGCCGGATATACAAAGCTGACCGGAAATATACCTGTAAACCTTCAGCCAGGTACACCTCAGAACTATATAACATACAACATGGCCTCATTCGAAGATCAGAACCTGGAGGCAGTTGTTAAAGCTTTAAATATTAGTGCCATAGGATCTGTAAACCTTGCGATTGTTACTTTTTATGCCGGACTGGGCTATTCCAAAACAAGTACAGTTCTTCACATGACAGGAAATTATCCGTCACCGGTTCTTGTTACACCGGTTCTGCCTGCTTTGCCGTATGCCGAATATAACGATTCAGGGGTAAAAACAGGTGACACTTTTGGTGAGATAAATATTGAAAACTTCTCGGGTCTCCGGGCCAACATTGGTTTCAGGCTTAAATTTGCAGTAATTACCATTCATGCCGATTATACAAGGGCACAGTATAACGTAGTATCGGCAGGACTGGGGATCTCGTTCAGATAAAAAATTTATAATTAGAAGAGGAATCCCCGGGCCCCATGAAACCCGGGGATTTTTGTTAAAATTCGATCAAAATCGGATTATCTTTGTTTAATGGCAATATGTACAACTCTATCTCCTATAACAGGTGGAGGCACAAAAAACAGATAACGCATACAGGGCACTGCTACAAGCCGCGAAAAACAACATTGTCCCGGAAGATAAAGGCAGAATAAAAAAAGCTTTTGATCTTGGCGTAAAGGCATGCGGAGACAGCAGGACTATTACAGGGGAACCCCAGATACTTCATTCCCTTTCTGTGGCGCGTATCATAGCAGAAGAGATTGGGCTGGGACTTACCTCAATTATTACCGCACTGCTTCACGGTTCTTATAATAAACTGAAAATCAGCCCTAAAGAGCTTGAAAAGGAATTTGGAAGTAAAGTATTGGAGATACTTGAAGGCTGCTCAAGGATCACCGGGATAGAATCCATGCAATCTTCATACCAGGCAGAGAACTTCCGGAAACTCCTGTTAAGCCTGGCCGATGATGTAAGAGTCATACTGATAAAACTTGTTGAGCGCCTTGAGAATATGCGCAACCTGGAAAGAGCACCGGAGAAAGAGAAGATGCCCCTTGCTTCAGAGACCTATTTCCTCTATGCACCTCTTGCTCACAGGCTGGGCTTTTACAATATTAAACTGGAAATGGAGGATCTTGCAGTTAAATATCTTGAGCCAGACCAGTATCTTTTTGTTGAAAACCGTCTTAAACAGACCACTGCATCCCGAAACAGGTTTATCCGTGAATTTTCCCAGCCTCTGAAGAAAATACTCGAAAAGCATGGCTTTAAGTTCACAATTAAAAGCCGCACAAAATCAATACATTCCATTATGCTGAAGATGAAAAAGCAGGGGGTGGAATTCGACGAAGTATATGATCTTTTTGCAGTGAGGATTATTCTCGAAACCGGTGCAGAGAACGAGAAATCAGAATGCTGGAGAGCCTATTCAATAGTAACGGACCTCTATCAGCCTAATCCCAGCAGGCTGCGCGACTGGATCTCTGTTCCCAAGTCAAACGGATACGAATCATTGCATACTACAGT
>CAZKWD010000213.1:0-4532 GCA_964556175.1 uncultured Rikenellaceae bacterium | reverse complement strand
GAGGATTACCATCAGTTTTTCTTACTGGTTCATCAAAAGTTATTGTTAGTGTAACGTTTACTTCAACATCGGTTGCAGCATTGGCAGGATCAAATTCAGGAACAGGAGCTGTTTCATCAACCACCTCAATAGTTATGTTATCGATGCCTATCCATTCATCACCTCCTGCTGCATTACTGGTGATAATTCTTATTTGAACCTGAGACTGGTTGTAACAGGCTGTGGGGAGAAGAATATCCACCGGAGTAACTAAAACTGCCAGGTTTGGTCCTGTACTTGCATCACCAATAAAACCGGCCGGAATATTTATGAAATCTGCAGTTTCCCCTATCCTGTATTGTAATGCTACTGGTTGAATAGCATCATCAGGACTTCCATCAACATCCCTGAGGACATATTTTATTTTAATATTACTACACCCGGTTGTATTAATATATATAACAATATTAGGTGCATCAGCAGTACCTGATCCCTGTAATGCTACAACAGGATCTGTAATCTCAAATTCTGCTAAACCACCAGTAGTTAAATCGTTAGGATTAGCCTGGTTTGCATTAACATCAATAACTGTGCTTAAATCCGATAGTATTGTCTGGGGATCCGTTCCCGTAGTTGATGTCCCACCATCGCCGCGATATCCACGGATTGAAGATACTCCTGACCAGTCATCATTGATTGTTATTAATTCGGTATTTGTCCAATCCTGAATATAACTACTACTGTTCAGATCATGATAAGTCTGTCCGAATCCATATTGTTGATTGGCTGTCAATAACAATAAATTAACTGAAAAATAAATGATTAAAGATTTTTTCATACTGATAAGAATTTATTCCTTTAAAAATTAGCACATGCTAATATACTTAAAATTCATGTTTATTTACAGGTAATTTTGGATAAAATTCTACCTTAGTGAAAAATTTACCTCTGCTGATTCTAACCAAAATTCAATAACCGTGAAAAAATTATTTAGACTATTTATTATCACAGCTTTAGCTTTATTATTGCTGCCCTCCTGCAAAAATGATGCAGGGGTGGATAAGAGCAATCCGTTCTTTAGTGAATTTGATACTCCCTTCAATGTTCCGCCATTTGAAAAGATAATGGCCAGGCACTATATGCCTGCCTTTGATAAGGGGATGGAAGAGGGAAGAAAAGAGATTGAGGAACTTTTAAAAAACAGGAAAGAACCGACATTTGCCAATACTATTGAAGCACTTGACAGAGCAGGGGAACTTCTCACAAGAGTCACATCTGTATTTTACGGCCAGGCAAATGCCAATACGAATGATTCACTGCAAAACATTGAGGTGGAAATATCTCCAAAGCTTGCTGCATTCAATGATGAAATACTTCTTAATCCTGATCTTTTTGCCAGGATAAAACATGTTTATGATAACCAGGAAACATATGATCTTAATGCCGAACAAAAATTCATCCTGGGAAACCTTTACAAATCATTTGTCAGGAATGGTGCAAATCTTAATAAGGAGGACCAGGATTCCCTGAAAAAGATCAACCAGCGACTCTCTGTTCTTACAGTTAATTACAGTCAGAATGTACTTGATGAAACTAACAATTACAAGCTTTTTGTTGAGAAGGATGATCTTGCAGGATTACCTGAAACAGTAATTACAACAGCTGCTGAAGCAGCAAAGGCTGCAGGACAGGAAGGGAAATGGGCATTCACTACACAACGGCCCAGTATTTTCCCTTTTATTACCTATTCTGAAGACAGGGATCTTCGTCGTGAGATCTACAATGCTTACATCAACAGGGGTAACAACGATAATGAGTTTGACAATAATGCAATACTTGCCGAAATTGTTAAGCTGAGGGCAGCAAGGGCAAAGCTGCTGGGATATAAAACCCACTCTCATATAATACTAGAGCCAAGGATGGCCAAAAATCCTGAAAATGTACTCGATCTTCTTAACACCCTGTGGGAAAAAGCTGTTCCTGTAGCAAATAATGAAGTGAAGGAGATGCAAAAGATAATAAACAGAGAAGGCGGCAAATTTCCCCTTGAACCGTCAGACTGGTGGTACTATGCCGAAAAACTCAGGAAACAAAAGTATGATCTTAACGATGCGGAATTAAGACCCTATTTTAAGCTTGAAAACGTAAGAGAAGGAGTCTTTTCCTGCGCAAACAGGCTATACGGCATTACCTTTAATCCACTGACAGATTGTCCTTTACCTCATCCGGATGCTGAGGCTTTTGAAGTGAAGGATGAGGATGGCTCTCATATCGGAGTACTCTATATGGATTATTTCCCCAGGGAGAGCAAACAACAGGGCGCATGGTGTCTTACATACCGAAGCCATCGTGTTATTGACGGCAAAACCATTACACCGGTTGTTACGACAGTGTTCAATTTCACACCACGCAGCGGAGAAATGCCTTCACTTCTGAGCCTTGATGAGGTTTCAACTGTCTTTCATGAATTTGGTCACGCACTGGATGCGCTCTTCAACAGGAATACCTATAACCAGACATTTATAGCATGGGACTTTGTCGAGCTTCCTGCGCAAATAATGGAACATTGGGTTACTGAACCGGAAATGCTAAATATATATGCAAAGCATTATCAAACAGGTGAAGTAATACCCGAATCACTTGTAAAGAAAATAAAGAAGAGCAGCTATTTTAATCAGGGTTTTGATAATGTTGAATTATTTGCAGCATCGTTGCTGGATATTGCTTATCACACTCTTGAAGCTCCGGCAATAATTGATGCTCAAACCTTTGAAAAGGACTATTTCGAAAAATTAGGACTGATCCCTGAGATAATATCAAGGTACAGAAGCACCTATTTCCTGCATATTATGGGTGGGTATGATTCAGGTTATTACAGCTATACATGGGCTGCAGTGCTTGATAATGATGCATTTGAAGCCTTTAAGGAAAATGGCATCTTCGACAGGGCAACTGCAGAGTCGTTCAGGACAAACATACTTGCCAATAACGGCATAATGGATGCAATGGAAATGTATGTCAATTTCCGGGGTCGTGAACCGGTGATAGAACCACTACTCAGGAACAGGGGACTGATGCCTCAGTAATATTGTCCTGCCAGTCTTAAAGGTCTTGCCGGTCATGAATGTCTCATAATCTTAAATATCATACACGACTTGCATGACCTGCATGACTTGTACGACAATTTATTCAAAGGGATTTTCTATTTCTTCTAGCGATACCCCGAGAACATTCAATGCTATTTTATTGAGAGTTTCTCTTTTGCCGGTCAGGTGTAACGTGTACTGGACATGTGTGAGGCTTTTTCCCGCATCAAGAGCTGAAGCAGGTGATGAGGTTTCAAGTTCATAAAAGGGCCCCATCTGGGAACCATCCTCAAGAGGGCCGTCATTATAGGAATTTACAGCATCACCAGAGAAAGGATCCTCCTGGATCTGCCATGAGGAGTTGACATAATCTGTGATGTCATCAGGAAGACGGCATATAAGGAGAGTAAGGGCATTATTTTCAAAATCATAGCTTCCCAGGGTACCTGTTGTCCTTAAGGGAGAAAGTCCTAATTTCCCACGGTTCTTACCGTCAGCTCTGAAATAAATATGATTGTCTGTAACCTTTAACCTATCCGCAGGTATCTTCCCAAAATAATTATCATTGACCGGGGGACCCATGATTTTTTCATCACCCGGCTTATAAGGTATAACTACAATAACAGCAGAAGAGGGATTGAACATGCCGAGCATCCACACTGAAAGGAGACCGGTCTCCTTCGACCAGCTTTTCTCTCCTGTATTGGTAATTCTATTGTCAGATCTATAAGCAACACAATTTGAGCCTGCTACGTCAATGCCAGTCTGATTTTTGATCTCAACGGCATTAAGCAGAACCACATTTCTTTCCAGTCTGAAATTAAACAGGGTACCGCTGTAATTTTCGGTTTCAACATCACAGGCCAGTGATACAGAAGAATCTGTCCGGTTAATAACATCAAAGGGAGCCGTATCGATAAATGCGGGAGTCTGCCATTCATCATAGACAAAAGAGGCTCCTTTTTTGAAAAATATTGAGAATTGCCCTCCTTCAGGTCCGAGCCACAATCTCTCTTCCCCGCCAAAGGCATTAATGTGCGGCTGTATCTCAGCTGATGCTATGAGCTCGCGGTTGATCCATCCGAAACTGTATCCCTGGCCGCCTTCTGTTGTGCTGGTCATTACTCTTCCCTGCCATGCAGGAATAAGAACAATAGCTGATTTCCCTGATTTCAGTTCTATTACCTGTACATAATTCGCCAGGAAATCCCTGTTATAACCATACTGTTTTGTACTGTCTGTTATCATGGTTTTTAAATTTTCTTTTTCCTCCTTATTCCTGCTTCCGCATGCAACAAGCAGAAGAGAGGAGATTAATAAGATCAGATATTTATTCATTTTATTTTATATATTAATTATTCCAGTGTAATCTGTCAATCCGGAATCATATGGCAATTGAGTCAAATCAATCACTAAGATATTGATAATAGGATTAATTTTGCATTTACTAGCTTATTATGACTAAAA
>CAZKWD010000212.1:0-4572 GCA_964556175.1 uncultured Rikenellaceae bacterium | reverse complement strand
CAGGGAATAATTGTATCACTTGAGATTATTCCTGTTTATCTTCCTGATATTATTTGACAGATGTTTCCTGTACTTTGACGAATAGTATATTTTGTTTTTTCCAAGATGTGAAAGATCACAGGACGAATCAGCTCTCTTGATTATCTGTTGTACCTTTCTCTCGGAAGCACAACCTGAACCGGCAAATAGAACCAGGAGAAAAACAAAAATGGCCAACTTAATTAATCTGGTTAACATACTCCGGTTAGTTGATTCAACAGTAAAGATACAATTATTTAAAAACAGGAAGATACTTTTTAATAGTGAATTAATTGATATTCAATATTATTGTTTTCTGCTTTTATAGCGATTAATTCCTGATTCGCGGAGTAACAATAATACATATCTTTGCCTGATTATTGAATTGAACCTGATGGATAACAAGTTACATTTTTCAGGAAAACGGATCTTCTATCTGTTTCTTATTTTATGGGGTATCCTCAATCTTGTTCAGGCCTTTTTCACTCCCCTTCACAATGATGAAGCTTATTACTGGATGTTCTCAAGATACCCGGCATGGGGATATTATGATCATCCGCCAATGATCGCCATGCTCATTGGTGCAGGTTATTCAATATTCTCAAATGAGCTCGGGGTCAGACTGTTTGTCGTCTTGAGCCAGATAGTAACGTTACTGATAGTATGGCAAATGCTGGACGATGAAAAAAAACAGTCCCCGCGTAATGTGATATTAATTATACTCATCATTTCTGTACTTCCTGTATTGAATATTTATGGTTTTCTTGCCACTCCCGATCCTCCATTACTGCTTTTTACGGCACTCTTCCTGTTTTTTTACAGGAGATTCCTGAAAGATGAAAGCTGGTTAAATACAATGCTATTGGGTATCATAATGGCCGGACTAATGTACAGTAAGTATCACGGGGCAATCATGCTGCTTCTGATTATTCTGTCAAACCTTAAACTGCTTAAGAATATAAAATTCTATATTGCCTCACTGCTCGCCATTTTATTATTTCTGCCCCATATTTTCTGGCAGATAACAAATGATTTTCCATCGATACAATATCATCTTGCTGACAGGGTTTCAGGATTTGATCCTTCAAATATCATGGAATACATTTTTAACCAGCTTATTATACACAATCCCTTATTACTGCCATTGTTTCTTTTTGTAATCTATAAAACCAGGAAAAATGATATTTTTGAAAAGGGATTAAAATATATCATAACAGGGTTTTTTGTCTTTTTTCTTGCAGCAAGTTTCAGATATCATATTGAACCGCAGTGGACTGCACTAATCACAATTCCGATGCTGATCCTGGTACTTAATTCCGGTTTTATATATACAAAGAACAAATATGTAAAAACGGTTTTTTTTATACTGATTCCGGTTTTCTTATTTGCACGATCAGCCCTGATGATTGACTTTTTGCCAGTGTCATTTCTCAAGAAAGAATTCCACAGGCACAGGAAATGGGCGGCAGAAATTGAAAATCTTGCCGGGGAACGGCCTGTTGTGTTTACAAATTCATACCAGGATCCTTCGGTGTATGCTTTTTATACCGGGCAATTTGCACATTCCCTCAATAATAAAGACTACCGGAAAACGCAATATGACATCTGGCCCTTCGAGGAGCAGGTGCACGGGAAAGAGGTTCTGTATGTTCCGCACTGGCTGAATGACTATTATAAAGAAAGGCTCTCTGTTCATGTTAAGCCGGATGGTGACACCATGTATTACAGGATCTATAAAGATTTCCAGTCGCTGCAGAAGGAATGTGTAATTCCTCCTCATGACTGCCGCTCTTTCAGCAACGCTGAAGCGGACAGCATCGATCTCAGGGTATTCAATCCGTATCCCTATCCTCTGGACTTTAAACATCCGGAATTTCCGATTGTACTCCAGGTTGCTTTTTACAGTGAGGATGGTAATATAGAAATGAAAAGGGATCTTGATCTTCAATATGATCTGTCAATTCTGAATCCGGGCGAAACGATATCAGTTACAGGTAATTTCAGAATTGACGGCCTGCCCGAAGGGAAACACATGCTCGTTATATGCTCTGAAGCAGGTATCCTGTATGATGTCTTCAGCAGCAGGTTCATGGAAGTAACTGTCAACCGCTGAATGTAATATAATTATTGGCAAGAAAATTCCATATCATCGTAACACCGATGGCAAAGAGTTTTGCCACATAGAATGAAAGCTTCTTTTCAAAAAGATAAAGAAACAAATTATTGATTCCCAGCCCGATAACGGAAATAATTACGAAACTGCCATACTGCATTAGAACCCGGGGGTCGCTGCTTTCGAATGTCCAGATCCTGTTCAGGAAATAGTTGGTTGAAGCCGCAATAATAAATCCGATTGAACTTGCGATATACCTGTGGATTTTAAGCTTCTCCTTAAACAGCCAGGTTATTGAAAAATCAATAACCATTCCTGATAATCCTACAATTCCGAACTTTAAAAACCTTAATAACATATTTTACCCTTAGTATTTCGGGAGGGTATATCCGTTATGGTATTCGGGTGTGATGAGTTTGTTTGCTGTTCCGGATGTAAATTCCTGGTTATTGTTATCCCAGAAGACTTTCTCTCCGGTACGGTATGCAATATTCCCCATTTGTGCAACAAGTGCCACATTACGTCCTATATCAATATCGGCATGAAGCTTCCCGGGGGTATTATCCTTAAGGCAATCGAGGAAATTCCTTACATGAAGGTCGAGTCCCGAACCTACATTCTTTTGAAGGGGAACAGCCTCTATTCTCTGTTTTTCGGGGAATACTTCCCATCCGCTGCGGTCAAGTACTAATGTGCCGTTTTCTCCGGTATATGCCATGCCGTGAGGTCTCTTCCAGTTGCCGAGACCAATGCCGATAGTATGTTCCCAGATCATTGTAAAATCTTTAAAGTCATAAACAGCGGTCATTGTATCCGGAGTCACCATATCATCATCGGGAAAAGCATATTTTCCTCCTATTGCCATTACTGATTCAGGAACAGATACACCCATGCCATATAAAATATAGTCTATCAGGTGCACGCCCCAATCAGTCATCAAACCGTTACCGTATTCCCAGTACCAGCGCCAGGTAAAGTGAAACCTGTTCTTGTTGAATGGACGCAAAGGCGCCGGGCCCAGCCACCGTTCATAATCAACACCTTCGGGTACCGGTGAATCAGGAACCTTCGGAACAGAGCTTTTCCAGTCGACAAATGACCATGCTTTGCAGGTACGGATACGTCCCAGCTTACCCGTTCTGAGAAAGTTGATAGCATCAATAAAATGAGGCTGGCTTCTTTGCCACTGTCCTACCTGGGCCATCTTGCCATGTTGTTTCAGTGCCTTCTGCATAATGTTGATCTCGGCAATGGAATTGCCAATAGGTTTTTCAACATATACATGATTTCCGCTTTCAACAGCATCGCAAAATATCATACAATGCCAGTGATCGGGAGTTCCGATTATAACGACATCAATATCTTTATTTTCAAGCATTTTACGATAGTCAATGTATAGCTTTGGCTTTGGACGTCCCATCTTTACAATGTCATCTGTTCGTCTGTTAAGAACATTACGGTCCACATCGCATAATGCCACACATTCGGTTTCAGGATTTTTCAGGAATGACTCAAGATCACTCCATCCCATGCTGTTACCGCCAACAAGGGCTACGTTTATCTTATCTGAAGGAGCCACAGTCCTTCTGGCTTTTGCCAGTACGTCAAGAGGTAAAACAGATCCTGCAGCCAGAACAGAAGCTGTCTTGATAAAATTTCTTCGTGTAGAAGTCATGATAATAATTGATTTTTAAAAAATAAACCGAAAGGTAATATTAAATTGTGTTATGGTCAATTTACGTTTATTAAAAATATTAAATTGTAGAGACGTTGCATGCAACGTCTCTACTTGTAATAATAATAAAAATATGTAAATTTATATTTTATTATCAATGATCCCCGATTTCCAGAATCGCTGCATGAACATAATTATAAAGCCACCATTGAATTTATGTCTTATCTAAACGAATATCTGACAATGAAAAGATTTAAGATTTTTCTAACATTGGTTATCTGTGGATTTATTTTCACAGGAATTTATGCCCAGACCAATAATCCGGATGATCCCATACCGCCGGATCCTGCGATTAGAATTGGGAAACTTGATAACGGGCTCACCTATTATATTAAGTATAACCAGAAGCCCGAACAGAGGATGGAGCTCAGGCTGGCAATCAATGCCGGTTCTATTTGTGAAACTGACGCACAACAGGGGCTGGCACATGTTTGCGAACACATGTGTTTCAACGGGACAAAAAACTTCCCAAGTAACAAAATAGTGGATATGCTTGAAGAGATGGGTGTCAAGTTCGGTGCAGAGCTTAATGCCTACACCAGCTTTGATCAGACAATCTATATGCTGAAGGTTCCTGCTGACAGTATGGAATGGATAAACAGGGGCTTCCAGGTTTTGGAAGACTGGGCTCATCAGGTAAGTATGGAGGAGGTTGAAATTGATAAGGAGCGCGGAGTCATTATTGAGGAATGGCGTTTAGGGCTGG
>CAZKWD010000211.1:0-4587 GCA_964556175.1 uncultured Rikenellaceae bacterium | reverse complement strand
CATTTATGCTCCATGCACAGAAAAACAAGACATTTGAAGTCAAATCACCTGCCGGGAATATCGTATTGCAAATCGAAGCCGGTGCAAAATTTCAATGGTCCGTCATAAATAAAGGTGAACAGATTATTGCACCCTCAGCCATTTCCTTACAACTTATCGACGGAACAACCCTTGGAGAAAACCCAGTGGTAAAGTCGGCCAAAAATGTTGAGATCAATACTTCGTTTAATGCCATAAACTATAAAAAGGCAACTGTAACTGATCATTGTAACCAGCTTACGTTGAGTTGCAAAGGAGATTACGGAGTTGTCTTCAGGGTATATGATGATGCAGTGGCTTACCGCTTTTTTACAAAGAAAAAAGATGAATTACTGATAAAAAATGAAGAGGCAAACTTCAATTTCACTGCCGATCATGAGGCATTTATTCCATATATGTGGGATTACAGGGATGGAGAGATCTTTAACTGTTCGTTTGAATCACTCTATACTGAACAAAAGATCTCTGAATTCAGAAAAGACTCTCTTGCATTCCTTCCTCTGCTTGTTGATGTGGGAAACGGCAAAAAAGTGGTAATTATTGAAGCAGACCTGGAAGATTACCCTGGCATGTTCCTCGATGTAAACCAGACAAGACAGGGATTTAAAGGGGTTTTTGCTCCATATCCGCTGGATTATAAAAGAGTTGGAATAAACTACATCCCTGCAAAAAGAGCAGATTATATCGTAAAAACAAATGGTACCCGTAATTACCCGTGGCGGGCAGTAGTTATCAGCGAACAGGATAAAGACCTGCTGAATATCGATATCGTCCAGAAACTGGCTTCTCCTCCGCGATTGGAAGATATCTCATGGATCGAACCGGGGCTGGTTGCATGGGACTGGTGGAACGATATGAATCTTTCACATGTCGATTTCAGGGCAGGGCTTAACACAGCAACATACAAATATAATATAGACTTTGCGGCTGCCAATAATATCAAATACATAATCATCGATGCAGGATGGTCAATGCCTAATGATCTTTCAAAGACTAATCCGGCAGTTAACCTCCGGGAAATAATTGCCCATGGAAAAGAGAAAGGTGTTGGTGTAATATTATGGGCATCATGGATTGAAATCCTTCAACAGATGGATAAGGTTTTCCCGCTGTTCCAGGAAATGGGAGTCAAAGGTCTTAAGATTGATTTTATTGACCGCGATGACCAGGTTGCTGTAGCTTCAACTTATGAAATAGCAAAAAAAGCTGCAGATCACCACCTCCTGGTTGATTATCATGGAGTTTTCAAACCGGCAGGGATACAACGCACCTATCCCAATGTTGTTGGCAATGAGGGTGTTAAAGGAATGGAAAATGTTAAATGGGCTGTTGAGGATGTACCGCGTTATGATGTAAGCCTTCCTTATATACGTATGATGGCTGGCCCTATGGACTATACACCCGGTGCAATGAGAAATTCAAACAGGAGGAATTTCAGACCGATAAACTCCGATCCCATGAGCCAGGGCACACGCTGCCATCAGCTTGCCATGTATGTAATTTTTGAGGTGCCCTTTCAGATGCTCTCCGACAATGCTACAATTTATATGAAAGAACAGGAGAGTACTGACTTTATTACAAAAGTACCAACCATCTTTGACGAGACTGTTCCCCTTGACGGGAAAGTTGCAGAGTATGTGGCAATAGCCCGGAGGAAAGGAGATAACTGGTATGTTGGAGCCATGACAAACTGGTCACCACGGGAATTAACGATTGATTTTTCATTCCTTGGAGAGGGAGAATGGCGTGCAGTTATTTTTAAGGATGGTATTAATGCTGGTCGTGATGCCACTGACTATAAAAAAGAAACTATAACAATCTCATCAGCTGATAAATTGAAAATCAATCTTGCTCCGGGCGGTGGTTGGGCTGCAAGGATAGAGAAACTATAAATAGTTTTCTTCCACAGTTTCTGAATTATATTTTAAATCTATAACCTGAAAATAAATTTGTATATTTAAGGCAATAACCTTATATTTACTGATTATTATTAAGGCTTTAACCTTATGAAAACAGAAATAATTATTCTTAGACAGCTCGACAGAAAGATCAAAATGCTCAGGAAAGCAGAGAATATGACAATTCCGTCATCAGGCTGGATCTTTGTAATCAGGAGGGCTTTAGGAATGTCTCTCCGTCAGCTGGGGCTCAGAATGGATATAACTCCCCAGAGTGTAAAAGAGATGGAAGACCGTGAAAAAAATGGGACCATATCGCTTAATGTACTCCGGGAATTCGGGAAAAGTATGGATATGAAGCTTGTTTATGGTTTCATCCCTAAACAAAAGAGTCTTGAGAAACTTGTTGAAGAACGTGCTGTAAGGCTGGCTGAAGAGATTGTTAAAAGGACCTCTACAAACATGGAGCTCGAGGACCAGAAGTTAGGATCTGAACTTATTAAAAAAGCAATTAAAGAAAAAGCTGTTGAACTTAAACAGGAAATGCCTAAGTTCTTATGGGACTGAAACTGGAATACATAGAAGGACAGACTCCTATTGATGAGAACGAAAAAGAGGGTTTGATAATAAAAACCATATCAACCAGGGGAGAACTTGATGAATTTGAGCAGGCAAATATTCAGCAGGCGGTTGAATGGACGCTGAGAACAACATTCAGTAAGGAAGAAATATCTTGATGCACTCCATAAAGCTGACGAAGGCATATTGAAGTCATTAGTCGCTTTTGCTAGATCATGATCAATAAAGATTTATTTGTCGCAGCCTTCAGAGAGGGCACATGTCGTATTCTAAACCCTGGATTAGACCTGCCACTCAGTTAGCAGTATGTTTTTCTAATATTTTCTTTAACTCAGATTGCTTCTTTAAAGGTGACCATCTTGGATCCAATTCAAGAATTTTGGTTGAAAGGGATCCGGGAATTGAGAGCAGATAATCTATTTGCTCAAGCGCTTTATCATATTGTCCAAGCATAACATGAATAAGAGCCAGGTCATTAGCCAGAAACACTCCTTTGTATGCCTCTTTGTCTATAGGAAGTAATTTTACAGCTTTATTACCAGTGTTTATTGCTTGATCAATAAAGCCTAAACCCGCATATGCAATACCTAATGAACTTAACATTCTTGGATCTTCTTCTATCTGAGTTATCTTATTTTCAAGGAATATGCGTGCCGAGTCGTAATAGGCCAATTCTAATTGAGGCTGGTTCATCAAACCGTAAATAGTCGCATAATATAAATATTTTGGCCTGTAATAAAACTGCATTTGAAATACATCCGACTTATAATGAGAAAGATCGTTAAGTGCTTCCTGATATTTACCATCACAAATCTTGATAGTGATATTTGTTTCAATGATCATAGAATCTGATGCAAAAAATTTATTGCCCCGGACTGCATTTTCTAATAGTTCTCTTGCCTTTCGTGTGCTTCCTTCCGATTTAAGATACATTCTGGAAAGATATACATATGTATCGACCCAATCAGGCTGTAGCATACACCCCAACTGATAGTAATATTGTGCTTGCGAATAATCCCGAAGCATATCATATGTCTCTCCTGCATTTAGTGCATATTGTGCAGATCTTGGATTATGTTCAAAGGCATTAACAAAACATTCCTTTGCCTTTTCCCAGTTTCCGGAACGGCGGTATACGGCAGCTAACAGAAAATAAGCTTCAGGGTTCCCGGGTTGTTCCTTCAATACTATTTCAGCTTGTTCCAATGCCAGTTGATATTTTAAAAATCCCCAGTAATAATAATAACCAAGTGCCAGATGGGCTTCAGGAAGGTTTGGGTCTATTTCGAAGGCTTTGTTAATTGCCTGTTTACATTTATATTTAACATCTTCACTATGATCAGTGAAAAACCAGTACTGTGACAGGTGACATTGTGCAATTTTTGAATACGCTGCAGCAAATCCGGGATCAAGCTCGATAGCTTTTTCATATAACTCGATTGCCGTCTTGAAATCTTGCGAAGAGTTCCCTTTCCAATTATAATAGTTACCCTGAAGGTAATAATTATAAGCTTCAAAATTTTCTGTTGCTTTTTTCTCAATGTTATCAATTTCCTCAGGCGATAGCAATGCTTTTAATTCTGATGCAATTTCTTTAGCTATTTCACTCTGCAGGGAAAAGATTTGTTTCATTTCCCTTGTATAATCACTTGCCCAGATATGCTTATCGGCTTTTGAATCAATCAGTTGAATCCATATTTTTAAATCATCCCCTTCTCTTCCAACACTTCCTTCAACTAAATAATTTACATTAAGTTCATTCCCTATTGTGGTTGTGGATTTTTTCGTGTCCCTGTATTGATCAGTGGATGTTCTGGATCTGACCGTAAAACTTTTAACTTTCTGAAGATTATTGAGGATTTCTTCGGTAAAACCATCACAAAAATATAATTGTGATGTATCGTTGCTCAGATTACGGAAAGGTAATACAGCTATTGATTTTTCAACCTCCTCTGAAGATTTAAATAGTTTTGGAATAACCAATATGCCAAAAACTATCAATATTAATGCAATAATCGATCCCGTAAAAAATATCGTTTTATTGTTTTTGCTTTTAGCAAATTCTTGTTTA
>CAZKWD010000210.1:1595-4596 GCA_964556175.1 uncultured Rikenellaceae bacterium | reverse complement strand
AATTTCGGGCATAAGGGGAACAGTCGGGGGAAAACCAGGCGAAAACCTGACTCCAATTGATATTGTTAAATTCACTGCTGCTTATGGTACATGGGTAAAGGACAGGCACACAGGAAAAACTATTACAATTGTGATTGGCAGGGATGCACGCAGATCAGGAGATATGGTCAGCAGCCTGGTAATAACCACATTACGTAGTATGGGTATCAATGTCACCGACCTTGGTATGGCAACAACCCCAACAGTTGAAATAGCCGTTACGGGAACAAGAGCCCAGGGCGGTATAATTGTTACAGCCAGTCATAATCCCGAACAATGGAATGCGCTTAAACTTTTAAATGAAAAGGGGGAATTTCTTTCGGCTGCCGATGGTGGAAAATTACTGGAACTGGCGGATGAAGAACAATTTGAATTTACTGCTCCGGAACATGAAGGTTCTCTTGGCAGTGACAACACATGGAGAAAGAAACATATTGACAAGATACTTAAACTTGATCTGGTTGATGTAGAGGCAATAAGAAATGCAGAATTTACTGTAGCCGTCGATTGTATTAATTCTGTTGGCGTAATAGTATTACCTGCAATGCTGAATTCCCTGGGTGTTAAGAAGGTTATAGGGCTCAACATGGTTCCCGATGGGAAATTTGCACATAATCCCGAACCTCTTCCGGAGAATCTTAAGGAGATATCTGACCTTGTTGCAAGAGAAAATGCTGACATTGGTTTTGTAGTAGATCCGGATGTAGACAGACTGGCAGTGGTCAGTGAGGATGGAACAATGTTCGGTGAGGAATATACACTTGTTGCAGTATCCGATTATGTCCTGCAGCATACTCCCGGAAACACTGTCTCAAATATGTCCTCAACAAGAGCTTTAAAGGATGTGACGGAAAAACATGGCTGTTCTTATTTTTCTTCACCGGTGGGGGAGGTAAATGTGGTTGCGGAAATGAAAAGGCGAAATGCAGTTATCGGGGGAGAAGGGAACGGAGGTGTTATTTATCCTGAGCTTCATTATGGACGCGATGCACTTGCAGGTGTCGCACTCTTCCTGACACACCTGGCAAAAAGCAGAATAAAGTGCTCTGAACTCCGCAGACAATATCCCGATTATGTTATTGCAAAGAAAAAACTGACCCTTGATCCTGAAACCGACTTTGATATGATTATGGATGCTGTCAGAAAAGAGTTCCATAACAACAAGATTGATGAGAAAGATGGTTTGAAAATAGAATTATCGTCAGGGTGGATACAATTACGTAAATCGAACACTGAGCCAATAATGAGGATATATGCTGAAAGCAGTACAATTAAGGAGGCTGAAGAACTCGCTGAGAAAATTATCTTAATTGTTAATAAACTCTAAAACTCATTCATTTTCCGCAAGAATATGGAATAAAATATGGTCGAAGTATGTCTTTAGGGATAAAAGCATTTTAAAAATGGTGTTAAATATTGTTAATGTAAAACCATTTAGAATACCCTTTTAATACTTTTGTGGCAATTCTTTGAAATTTTATTTAAGTAAATCATATCATGAAGAAAACACTTATCATTACAGCGATTGTTGCAGTTGTGGCAATTATTGTTGTTGTTTTGATCAATAAGCTTTCCTCAAAGAAAGACCTTGAAAATCTTTATGTAGAAGCACAAAGAGGTCAGTTTGATATCTTAGTAATAACCACAGGGGAGTTACAGGCTGAGAATTCAACTGATATAACCGGACCTGATTTTGCACAAAGCAGGCGCATCAGGGCAATGGACATCAAGATCACAGACCTTGTACCTGAGGGCACAGAAGTGAAAGAGGGTGATTATGTAGCTACTCTTGACAGAACCTCATTTGACAACACTTTAAAAGATGAACTGGAGAGGCTTGATACTTACGAAACCAATCTGGAGGTTAAAATCCTTGATACGGCAGTTACACTCAGTAACCTTCGTGACAACATAAAAAACCTGCGGTTTGCTGTTGAAGAGGCAGAAATTACCCTCCAGGAATCGAAATATGAACCTCCTACAACTATACGCCAGGCCGAAATATCTCTTGATAAATCTAAGCGTTCTCTTGAGCAGTCTATTAGAGGCTATGAGCTGAAGGTAGAACAGGCACGTTCCGATATGCGGACCATTCAAACCCAACTGGCAGAACAGCGCCAGAGAGTTGCTGATCTGCAGACAGTACTTTCAAAATTTGTGATTACAGCACCCTCTTCTGGAATGGTGATCTATTATAGAGACAGGTCGGGCTCCAAAAGAAAAATAGGATCATCAATAAGCCCCTGGGATAACGTCGTTGCCACTCTCCCGGATATGACAAGTATGATATCAAAAACTTATGTGAATGAGATTGATGTAAACAAAGTCAGGGAAAAGCAAAGAGTTGATATTATGGTAGATGCATTTCCTGATAAACAATACAGCGGAACAGTGATAAGTGTTGCCAATATAGGCGAACAGCTTCCGAATACTGATGCCAAGGTATTCGAAGTCGTGATCAAACTCGATGGAACTGACCTGATATTAAAGCCATCGATGACAACTGGAAATAAGGTCATCACCAAAAGTATATCCGATGTGACCTATATCCCTCTTGAGAGCGTTATGACAGGTTCAGACAGTATACCATTCGTTTTTCTGAAAAATGGCACAAAACAGATCGTTGTTCTTGGTGAATCAAATGAGAATAATGTGGTTGTTGAGCAGGGTATTAACCCCGGCACTAAGATATTTCTTAATACGCCTGAAGAACCTGAAAGATATACCAAGCTGGCAGGAGTTGAATTGATAGAGATTATAAAGCAAAAAGAAAAAGAGAGGAAAGAAGCTGAACAGAGGGAAAGCCAGGAGGCTCAAAGAGGATCTGGAGGAAGAGGCGGAACGATGGATATAACACCGGAAATGATGCAGCAGTTTCAGAATATGAGAGGTAATGCGCCCCCGGGACAGGGTGGCAGAAACATGGATACCGCTGCAATGCGGCGCTTCATGCAAATGCGTG
>CAZKWD010000210.1:0-1495 GCA_964556175.1 uncultured Rikenellaceae bacterium | reverse complement strand
CGGATATTTTAAACAGGGAATACAATGTTCAAGTTTATATTAAGATATTTCCACGACATAGAGATAGCTGTTGAATCGATAGTGTCCAACAAGCTGAAATCAATGCTTACGGCTCTCGGGATCATCTTCGGTGTTGCTGCCGTTATTGCCATGCTTGCAATAGGAAAAGGAGCAAAGCAGGAGATCATGGAACAGATGAAAATGGTCGGTGTTAACAACATTCTGATAAACCCGATAATCCAGGACCAGACCTCGTCAGATGATGAAGGCGAAAAGCAAACAAAGAAGTTCTCGAGAGGACTGAGTATGCTCGATGTTGATGCGATACACGAAACCATCCCATCGGTAAAAAGGATCAGCCCGGAGATCTCATTTAACTCAACAGCAATGATGGGCGGCGTGAAATATACTGCCAAGCTGGTAGGGGTATCAAATGACTACTTTCACCTGTATAACCTGCCGCTGACTTCAGGAGCCTTTTTTAATTCCTATCAGGAAGAGAATGGGATACAGGTATGTATAATAGGGGCCAATATCAGGGCGAAATTCTTCAGCCAGGTTGATCCACTAGGGCAATATATAAAGTTTAACGGTATATGGCTCAAGGTGATAGGAGTCCTGCAGAAAACAACCGTCAGCCTTACAGGTTTTGAAGAAAAAGGAGTCAATGTATATAATGACAATATTTATATTCCGATACAGACAATGCTCCTGAGATATCAGAACAGGGCACTGGTAAACACCAAACTGGCATCTGAAGCTTCATCAAATGTCATGGTAATGGGCGGTCCCGGAGGAGGTATGATGGGAAGAATCGTTGTAAGCAGCTCAGATGCAGGCACCGACGCTGAAACAAACTATAATCAGCTCGACAGAATAGTTGTTCAGGTTATTGAAACTGAACAGATCAATCCAACAACTGAGATCTTAAGCCGTATGCTTACTCGCCGTCATTCGAATGTAAAGGATTTTGAATTAACGGTGCCTGAACTGCTCCTTAAGCAGCAGCAGAGAACAAAGGATATCTTCAACATTGTCCTTGGCGCTATTGCCAGTATATCACTTATCGTAGGAGGGATTGGCATCATGAATATCATGTTTGCTTCAGTTATGGAAAGAATAAAGGAGATAGGAACAAGAATGGCCATTGGTGCCAAGAAAATGGATATAGTTGTACAGTTCCTGTCTGAAGCAGTACTGATAAGTGTGACAGGAGGGTTTATCGGCATATTTCTGGGAGTTATCATGGCAAAGCTCATTGAACAAATTGCCGGAATTATGACTATTGTCTCATTCTTCTCCGTTTTTGTTGCTTTTGGAGTATCAGCGGCTGTAGGTGTGATTTTTGGATATTCTCCGGCAAAACGTGCATCAGAAAAAGATCCTATAGAATCATTAAGATATGAATAAAATATTAATAATGAAGAAATTACCATTACTATCGATTATCTTATTATACCTTTTACCGGTGCAGAAAGCTTCTGCACAGGAATAT
>CAZKWD010000209.1:0-4601 GCA_964556175.1 uncultured Rikenellaceae bacterium | reverse complement strand
TAATTATCATATATTAAATTGCTTAATTTAGATCATCATATAACGTCCCGTCAGGCAGCATAAAGTCAGGATGAGGCTGCCCTGTTTATTTCATCCGGTATCTCACGCAGTTATCCCAATCGCCTTTACAATACAGATCAATCCATTTTTTATCCAGTTTACCCTCTTCATAAAATGTTTTCATAGGACATATCTGATACCATTTACATTCTTTCAACATATTTGCATGTTTTCAATTTTTGGTTCCGCCAGATACCTGATATATTAATTTTTTTCTGATCCATTATTCCCGGGCTTTATCATTGTCAAGACTAAATTTCAGCTATAATATCTATATTTCCCTTTACTGTGTCTCCAGATTTTATTTTAATCTCTGCCCAGGAAGGCAGGTATAAATCTACCCTTGAACCGAAGAAAATAAATCCCAATTCATCACATTGCTGAACTTCATTACCTTCCTTGAGATTACAGACAATTCGTCTGGCTATTATTCCTGCTACCTGGCTTATTCTAAGTTGTCTGCCGTCACTAATTTCAATAATTATTGATGTGTGTTCATTTTTAAGGCTTGATTTGGGATGCCATGCCACAAAATATTTACCCGGGTGATGTTTAAAGTACACTATTTTTCCGCTTACCGGAATTATGTTTTGGTGCACATTGAAAACGGACATAAATATGGAAATCTTTGTGCAGATAGTTTTAAGATATTCATCTTCAAATATTTCTTCTAAGGCTATAACGGTTCCGTCAGCGGGAGCAAAAATCCGGTTTTTATTTTTGACAGGTCTTCTTTCCGGAATTCTGAAAAAAAGAGCAATAATAACAAATAATAGGATTGAAGCTATTGGTATGATAATATCTGCTTTTCGTTGATAAACCGTAAAAAATAAAATTATGTTTATTATTATAAACACTAAAGCCAGACGGTATAAGAATGGGTATGCATTTTTATAGATATGCATTTCTAAATGTATGATTAGTGGTTCCCTTATTCTAGATTGTTAAATGTTTAAAAAGTGTCTATTCGTAAAAATGAAGCAGATCACCTGCAATTTTAAATGGTAAGCTGATTACAATTTCGTTTTTCCCGATTGCCCCACTTTTTCTTGATTCGGGGCATCCGAATGAAATACTTACAACCTGATTCAGATAAGTGTTTGCAAAAACATTTCCACAGACGGATAACATTAAATAAGGCGGTATTGAAGGTTTTATTGCCATTTTTGCAAGTTTATAGAACAGGTCTGTTATCTGGTAAGATTGCACATACAATATAAACAGGTCAGGTTGCAATTCATTTTCCGGATAACTATTCAGTCCAAGATCTATATTCCTGACTCCTGTAATTGTGTGTATGTCTTGCAAAACATTATTGATAAAATTTATCGGGATATCACTGTTCTCTGAAATGTTAACAGCGAGTTTTTCATCAACAGTATCAAATCCAACACTTCGTCTTGCCCCGGGGCAGCCAAGATTTTCCCGGGTTAATCTTAATGGCACTTTAAAAGATTGCTCAACAGCTTCACAAAATTTCATCTGTTTTAGAGGAATGTTAATAAACCCGGGAAACTCACTGTTAATATAGACTGATGTACACTTGTTACCAAAATGCTGTCTAAGCTTATCTATCATCATTCGGTATATTATTTATGACGAACGCCCTTAGATCTTCCATTTCGAATCCATATCTCTTTCTTAACCTTCCAAGTCGTTCGTTTGCATAACTGACAGGAACATTTATTGCTCCGGCCAGCTCTTCAACACTTATGTTATACCTTGTAGAGACTTCATCCAGTGTCATAGTCCCGTCTATCTCAACCTGGTTATGATGATGAAGTTCGACGGCCTCAGTATCCCGGCTAACCTTTTGCTCAACAGGTTCTTCCGGTTCAACTGTTTTAGGTGCTGTGGATACATCTTCAGGAACACTTGGTTCTTCAGTTCTCCGGACATTTTGCCTTGTATGAATATCTGTACCGGATTCCCTTATGACCCTGTTTCTATGAAGAGTTCTCTGATGTTCTGCGACTTCAGGGTTTACTAAAAACGGAACAAGTACAAGAAATATACCCAGGATAGTTACAATCAAAGTAATGATCCATCGCATTGTCTTGCCCGGGATCATTCTTTTAAAAATGGATACTATTGATTTCCAATGAAATATTAAATGAAATATCAGTAAGAATACCATCGTAAGGGCAAGGTATAAATGAATTGCGCCCCATTGATGCCGGTCAAGTCCCCGGAAGAATAAATCTGTATCTGTCCCATATATTTCATTTATTTTATAGCCTGGCAGAAGTACAAACTTCATCAGGAATCCCAAACCGGCAACAGCCATAAGAACTATAAACATTAAGGTATCGATCACCAGATTGAGTTTTGGTTTTATTTTGCTCCAGTTTTCCATAGATTTTTTTTATAATTAATTAGCAAATTTAAACGAACATTTGTTCACTTAAAAATTTATTAAATTAAATTTGAATAAAAATTACTATGAAAATATCAGTACTGACAGATAATAGTGCGGGATCCTTTACCATGGCAGAACATGGATTGTCATATCTTATTGAGTATAATGGCCAACGAATACTATTTGATACGGGTCAAAGCGACATGTTCATTAAGAATGCAAAAACGATGAATGTCAGTTTAGAAAATACCGACATGATAGTATTAAGTCATGGTCATTTTGATCACGGTAACGGACTGGAATATCTTTCCGGTATGAGCCTCCTGTGTCATCCGGGATGTTTTATCAAACGATATCGCAAGCAAGATCATACATATATAGGATTGAAAAATTCAAAGGAAGAATTGTCATCATTATTTAATTTAATCACTTCTGCAGGACCTTATAAAATATCAGAAAAGATATTCTTTCTCGGAGAGATTCCCAGGCTTACCCATTTTGAATCGAAAAATACCACATTTGTCTTTGAAGACGGAAACCCCGATTTTGTCATGGACGACAGTGCTCTTGCCATGATTTTGCCGGAAGGATTATTTGTTGTGACAGGCTGCGGACATGCCGGAGTTGTTAACACCCTTGACCATGCGAAAAAGATCACAGGTTTGGATACACTTTTTGGAATAATGGGTGGCTTTCATCTAAAAGAGATTGACCTTCAGACAAAAGAGACTATTAAATATTTAAAAGAGAGTGGGATAAAACATATCCTGCCTTCCCATTGTACTGACCTTCCTGCATTGACAGCATTTCATGAGACCTTCAAATCCAAACAGGTCAGAACAGGAGACAGGTTCGAATTCTGAAATTTTCTTAAAAAAAATACATTGAAGTGAACATATGTTCATTTTATTTTGTATCTTTGTAGAATAAACGCGTAACGAGTAACTAGTATTAATCATATGTTAAACTAAATAATAAAAATTATGCCTAAAGGAGATCGTACCGGACCGTCGGGACAGGGTCCCGGAACCGGAAGAGCATTTGGATATTGTTATGGATTTGATTCACCGGGCTTTGTAAAAGGCGTTGGAGGTGGTATGGGCAGAGGATTTGGTTATGGAAGAGGTATGGGCAGAGGCAGAGGCATGGGTTTCGGCTGGGGCCGTAGCTATGGAGTTGCATCCCCCGGAGTCTTTCAAGGTGGTAATCAATTTATCCAGCCCATGAGTAAAGATGATGAGATAAAGCTTCTCAAGTCAGAGGCCGATGCATTGAAACGTTCACAGAAAAATATTGATAAACGGCTCGGAGAATTAGAAAAAGAGGAGTAAATTCAGGATTGTAACCTTTATAACTTATCAGTGCTTAGAGACTGCCAGCAGGCAGGCTCTGGACTTAAGATCAATTACTTAAAAAAAAGATTGACAGGTAAATAATTTATCAGAATCTCATTTTAACTCCCGCGAAAAAAGTTATCCCGGGCATCGGGTAATAGCGGTTATTCTCATATTTCTGATTTAAGATATTCTCGGCGCTGATAAACAGTCCGGCAAATTTCCACACCTGATATGAAATTTTTGAATTCACCAGCGTGTAAGTCTGATAGCTTACTTTCGTCGAGGGATCAGTGTCGAGATGATTCACATACTCTGCACTGGCCGTAAACAACCATTTGCTGAGCCGGTAATCGCAACTCAGGAAAAGATGATGTTTCGGCGTTGCATAAACAGGGCTCTCCATATTGATATAAGAATAAGTCAGGTTAAGACCAAGGTCTTTGACAGGATTTGCATTGGCGGCAAACTCAATCCCTTTGTTGTTTACTTTACCTGCATTTTGTAATCCCTGCATGGGTACTGTTATGATCATGTTATCGCCTTTAACAATATAACCTGTCAATTCGAGTTTCAGCTTCTGATTAAAGAACGATTGCAGCAACCCTGTTTCATAGCTCATAATTGTTTCAGGACTCAGGTTTACGTTGTGATTCCATATATACAGCTCCTGGATTGTAGGACTTCTGAATCCTTTGGAGATCGAAGATTTTAATGTAGTATTTGCGACAATTTTATAAGCCAGACCACCAGCCGGGATCCACGTGGTGCCATAAACCTGGTGATCCTGCAATCGTAAGCCGGCATTGAGAGTAAGTCTGTTGAATAATGTTTGTTGTACAAAACCG
>CAZKWD010000208.1:0-4623 GCA_964556175.1 uncultured Rikenellaceae bacterium | reverse complement strand
CTATCTCTTTCTTTTTCTGAATAAAGTCGGAAGAAGTGACCAGATATTTCAGCTCTGTATATTTTTTAAGGGTTTCAGAACCGGAAAAAGCATTCAGCTTTTTGAATTCAGCTATGAGATCCTTTTCAGCCTGTTCAATTTTAGCGGTTGAGGGGATTAATCCCAGAAGAAACTTGAGACTTGCCATTTTGAATCTATTTTAAGTACAACTGATAAAGATAGAAAATCTTTTCTTAATTATTAAAACTGAGATTTTAAATAATAAATTTCCAGAATAACGGAATGATAATTTTTTTGTTGTCAAGATATATAGCAAGTCGTGCTTTTTGCAGGGTAGAAATCACATTTTGCACATTCATAAGAAAAAAACATAAAAAAATTTGGAAATAATTAAAATAATAATTTATCTTTGACTAACCGTTCAATCAAAACGGTTTTTATTAGGAATTATTGTTGAATGAACGTTCAGTCAAAAAAATGTCGCCAAGAACGCCACAGCAGTATGAAGAAATAAGGGAAGAAAAGAAAACCCTTATAATGGACGTTGCCCTGAAGCATTTTGCTACAGAAGGTTATCATAATACTACAATAAGCCAGATAGCAAAACATGCCCAGATATCGAAAGGCCTGATGTATAACTATTTTTCAAGTAAAGAAGATCTGTTGTCAGAGATCATCAACAGGTCTACCGAAGAGATATCAAGGTATTTCGATCCTGACAGGGATGGATATCTTACTGAAGAGGAATTTGAACTTTTTATACGGAAGCTGTTTCTTATTCTGAGGGAGAAGTTATCATTCTGGCGGTTGTTTTACCAGTTTCTAATGCAGAAAGATGTCAGAGAAAAGTTCCTGCATTCACATATAGGGCATGACGATTCGACAAAAACTCATAATACAGGCCGAAGCAATACATTTCTGATACTTATGAGAAAAATATTGAATGACTATTTTGAAAGGAAAAGGGGGAAAATGCCGGCTGGTTATGACCCCGTACTTGATATGAATATGTTCCTTTATATGATTGAAGGGTTTGGTATGGCCACAGTTTACCAGGATGAAGTTGATGATAATTATTACAATAAAGCAATAAACAGAATTATAGAACTTTATAAATAGGTTAATCATGAAAATTAATTCTATTTCGTGTTTGGTATTAGCGTTTATATTCGGAAATGGATCAGTATTATCAGCCCAATCGTTGTCTGCAACTGAGATTATCAGAAAGGCTGATGAAAAATTCAGGGGAGAAATGACGGGATACAGTGTGATGACAATGACCATTGTCAGACCAACATGGCAACGGACCGTTGAATTCAAATCATGGGCAAAGGAAGATGATTATGCGTTAACACTAATAACTGCCCCGGCCCGTGAAAAAGGGCAGACATTCCTTAAACGCGGAAACGAAATGTGGAGCTGGAATCCGGTAATCAGCAGACTTATAAAGCTGCCCCCTTCAATGATGTCGCAGGGCTGGATGGGGTCAGATTATACTAATGATGATATTCTCAGGGAATCTTCAGTTGTTGATGATTACACCCACAATATTGAAGGAGAAGAGGAGATTGATGACAGGGTATGCTGGAAAATAAAGCTTACTGCCAGGGAGGATGCTGATGTATTGTGGGGCTCACAGATATGGTGGGTTGATAAAAAAGATTTTATCATCCTGAGGGCAGAGTTGTACGACGAAGACGATTATCTTGTAAGAACTGAACGAGGATCAGAAATAAAGACGCTTGACGGAAGATTGCTGCCGACACTAATTGAACTGGTTCCTGCCGAGAAGGAAGGATATAAAACAATATTGAATTTCGTTGAGATGAAATTCAATATCAAGATCGACGACAGCTTTTTTTCACAGCAGAACATGAAGACCATCAGATAAAATAAGTTGCTGGTTACTGGGTGCCGGTTGCTGGTTAAAAGAGCAACCCACCTACGCTGAAGCTTCGGTGGACAAGGCAAGCAACGAGCAACAAAAAAAGATTGAAAACGAAAGGAAAATGAAAGATTATCAACTGGCCTGGAAAAACCTCTGGCGAAACAGGAGGAGAACGATGATAACTGCTGCCTCGGTGTTTTTTGCAGTATTCTTTGCAATTGCAATGCGTTCATTTCAGCTTGGAGCTTATGGCAGGATGTTTAAGAACGTAATTGAATCATACAGCGGTTATCTGCAGCTACAACATATAGATTATTTTGATGATCCGAATATTGATAACAGCTTTGAGATTGACCAGTCGCTGATTGACTTTATAAAGGAAGATCCAAATGTAAGTGATGTTATCCCAAGACTTGAATCTTTTGCACTTGCAGCTTCGGGAAGTCATACACAGGGAGCTATAGTAATGGGAATTGATCCGGCAGGTGAAGATAAAGTACTGAATATCAGCAATAAAATCGTAAAGTATAAACTGACAAGAGAAGTTGTCAGGGAAATAAAAAATGATTCTATTCCGGATCGCACAAAAAAGCTTCTGGATATTTTTACAAATGAGGCTTATATCAGCGATGGACGCCTCATGCTTGACCTTGACATCAATGAAGAAGACAGCTCGTCAATTCTTCCGGTTATCCGCCGGCATGCTTCATTCCCGAATGCTTTCCTTACCGGCAATGAAGAAGGAAGTGTTGCTATTGGCGATGGGCTCTCAGATTATCTTAAAACAAACGTGGGTGATACAATTGTCCTGGTAGGCCAGGGGTATCATGGAACATCAGCTGCAGGCAAGTATGTGGTTAAGGGGATTATCAAGCTTTCCACACCTGATATTGATAATGTAATTGTCTACCTCCCGATTGTAACTGCCAGGGAATTGTATGCGGCACCGGGAATGTCAACATCTGCGGTTTTAAGTCTTAACAGCAATGATGATGACGATATAGAACAGACCGGGATGCGTTTAAAAAACAAGTTATCTGATCCATTGACAATAAAGACCTGGCAGGAATTGAATGCATTACTTCTAAACCAGATGGAAGCTGATAACAGAAGCGGAATGATCATGATAGCCATTCTATATCTGGTTATTGCATTTGGTGTCTTTGGCACAGTACTCATGATGATGGCTGAAAGAAAAAGAGAATTCGGAATGCTGGTGTCGATAGGTATGCAGAAAAGGAAACTTGCAAAAATAGTGTCTCTGGAGATGCTTTTTATAGGTTTTCTTGGTGTTATTGCCGGCGTTATCGCATCACTTCCTGTAGTGATATATGGAAATATCCACCCCTTGAGATTTACGGGTGAATTTGCCAGAATGTATGAGGATTATGGATTTGAACCGGTCATGCCGACACTTATGCCTGATACTTATTACCTGTGGCAGATTGTAGTGGTATTGATCATTCTTCTTGTTGCCATTACCTTCAGCACACGTAAAATATACAAATTGAATGTGATAAATGCTTTAAGAGCTTAAATAATATTGAGATGATTACAGCTATAGCATGGAAAAATGTCTGGAGGAACAAGACAAGAAGCCTGACTGTCATTGCAGCAGTAACAGTAGGTGTTTTTGCCGGCGTTTTCTCAATGGCAGCAATAAACAGCTCTATTCTCCAGAGGATTGATGCTGCCGTTAATGAAGAACTTTCACATATTCAGGTGAACAATAAAGACTTTCGCAGCAGTGCAGATATTCAGAATATTATAAACGATTATCCTGAAGTCGTTTCTGTTCTTGAATCCACTCCCGGTGTAACCGATGTAACAGGCAGGCTTATTGTCAGGGGAATTGCCTCAACGGCAACGAAAAGCGCAGGTGTTGAAATAACAGGAGTCGATGTTGAAAAAGAGAAAAAAATGTTTACAATATCCGAGAAACTCATACCCGGAACAGGAAGCTATTTTGAAGCAGAAACAAAATTCAATACTGTATTTATAGGTGAAAAACTTGCCAAAGAACTTAATATTATCAGGTACATTTTTACACCGGAATCAATTGATTTTCTCAGGGAAGAAGGCGTACATTCAACGGTTATTGAAAAACTTGAAACACTTCAGGGAGAACGGTTTACTTCGGATAAGAAACTGGTAAAAGCTTATGAAAAGCTGCTTGAGCCCTCCGAAGTAGAGAAATACCAGTGGAAGATAAAGGAGGCAGCCTGGAACTACCGCGAAGGCTCTAAACTGATCCTTTCTTTTCTTGATATAAACAATAATCAAACAGGGGCTGCATTCCGGATAAGCGGCATTTTCAGGACAAACAACGATATGTTCGAAGAACTCTACCTGTTTGTTCCCATTGATGAGCTGAGACAACTTACAGGGATGAAGGAAGGGACATACCACAGAGCGATCGCCAGACTTGAAGATAATGACATCACTAATAGTGTAACCAGGGAAATAAGACAAAAACTGACGGATTATGAAGTGCTTAACTGGAAAGAAATTCAGCCCGACCTGGCAATGATTGCTGATTTTATCGGACAGATCTACGCCGTATTTATGGTGATAATTCTTGCAGCACTGGCATTCGGGATTGTAAATACAATGCTTATGGCCGTGCTTGAAAGAACCAGAGAACTTGGAATGCTCATGGCGGTAGGAATGAACAGGCGAAAAATATTCATAATGATAATGCTTGAGTCAATTTTTCTTTCAATTGTTGGTGGCTT
>CAZKWD010000207.1:0-4633 GCA_964556175.1 uncultured Rikenellaceae bacterium | reverse complement strand
CTCGACTTTGGCTAATTTCTCATATAGAACATGGCTGAAGTGCAGGGGTTAGCTGCATTTCTCTGGCTTTGTGTTTTTAATTCATGATTCACGAAGCCTGAGAAATTCATTCCGATAGTTTTAGTCCAAGCTTGAGCCTTAAGGTTGTTGATTAAATCTCCTGTTGAGTGACGTTTTCCTTCTTTTTTCTGATACCATTTTGGTCGTGGTAGCATCTTTGTATTTGATGATTTGAGGGATCTGTAAGCTGCAAGCTGAAGCATTGCATAAATGGCAGATATAAAAGCAGGAACACGCTCTGCTGACTCAGGATTTCTCACCTGAGCTTGCCCACACCCCAACAATGTTTTTTCTTCCCTGAAGTTTACTTCAATTTCCCAACGCCACAAGTAAGCCTGAAGAAGTTTCTCGACATTGAGTTCATTGTCAGTGCAAATAAGGTAAGCCGGTTCACGATAAAGCATTTTGGATGATTTGGTAAGTTTATATCCTAAAGGTCTTATTACCATCAATTGTAAATTTTGTTTCAGCCCTGCTGATCGCCACCGTGTGTTTTTAATTACTTTGACACTGAACTTATGTTCTTTCCCAGCAGCCCATGCATTTATTTCTTGCCATAGGTATTGGTCTGATTGTCTGACTTGTTCTGGTGTTGGCAATCTGTTTCCATAAACACGCTTTCTTCCCAAGTTGGGTTGTTTCTCAGGACCTAAATACAGTTTTGTATCTTTTCTAATGCGTCCGATCAGGGTAATGCGTTCCGGTAAATTTTTTAGTACTTCTCCGTTTGTGTAGCTGCCATCAACACTTACAATAAGTTGTTTTTCATTAACACCTTGATTGTCCAATGCACTGCGAAGTTGTTTAAGTCGTTCACTGCCTTGTTTGCTTAATTTTAATTTCCGCTGTTGTTCTCTATAGTTTTTCCATTCCTGTTCACCATCTGTTTTACGTGGCTTTTTTACTGTAGGGCAATGATAAAAATCGATTGGTATGGCTCTGGACTGAGAGCATCCTTGATGATCAGGGAGTGCCATAGAGATTTGCAGAAAACGTTGTCCCCAAATAAAATTAGTTTGAAAGTGTGGTCCCAATGGGTCTCTTCGCCAAGCTGTCCCAGGAATATGTCTGCCGGTTTTTTTTAATAATGTATCATCCATATGAGCAACAATCATTTGCTGTGCACCCAACTCCTGTAATACTCCTAAGCGAACTATATCAAAAAGTTTGCTTGTATCAACACGTTGCTGACTAAATAATCGATATGCAGATGACCAATCCATGAACTGTTGCCCGCTAGCTGTCAACATACCCGTAAGTGTATGTTTACCCATACAGTTAAGAGTGCCAAATGCAAGATCACGTCCGGTCTTCCATGCACTATCCTGTTTGAAAGCATCTATACATTGGTTTATAAGCAAATCAAACTCATCAATTAAGGATCCGTCTGAGGTTTTTTTTTCTCGGTACCTAAAATAGATTCATCACGCTTGAGAACCAATTTATGTTTGTCTTCTATTAACCATTCAACGACTTCTCCACGTTCAAACTCCATGGCTTGAGCAATAGCGGATGGGAAGTTGATGTACCACTGTTCGCTTTTAGCTCTTTTAATAAGCTGAATTTTTGTAGGGAATCCCATAATACAATATATTAACTAGTTATATGACTAGATACAAATATAACATAAAAAAAGCAATCAGAGCCATTCGATTGCTACTTTTTTTAAAAATATTACTATGTTTATCTAGTTAAATGCCAAACTAAAGAGTAGCTACGCTCCATGGAGCGTAGCTACCAATGAAAACTGGTAGTATTTTAAATAAAGAAGGATTATATGGGACTGATAAAGATAGAAGGAATGGAGTTTTACGCTTTTCATGGTCATTTTAAAGAGGAGCAGATAGTAGGTAATAAATTTCTGATTGACGTTACTATTGAAACGAATATGGAGAAACCGATGGAAAGTGATAGTTTAAAAGATGCACTAAATTATCAGCTTGCATATGAAGTTGTGAAGCAGGAGATGCAGAAGAAATCTCATCTGCTCGAACATATTGCGGGGAGGATTCTTAATGCGCTTTATGCAGAGATAGCGGGAATAAAAAAGGCAACGGTGAAAGTCTCAAAAATGAATCCTCCTGTCGGCGGAAAGATACATTCAGTGAGTATAGTGGTAAGCAGGTGAAATGGTTATACAATAATTACTGATACAAAATGTCAGGAAATAAGGGAAGCATAAAACCGATTATAATCTTTTTGTGTCTTTTCGTTGTGCATAATCTTTCCGCACAGGCTCCCTTCAGCAGGGGAGTTAACCTTACCGGCTGGTTTCAGGTCAGTTCACCCGGACAAATACAATTCACGAAGTTTACAAAGAAAGACATTGCCAACATAAAAAGCCTGGGGTGTGATGTTATCAGACTGCCGGTTAACATGCACGCAATGACATCAGGAAGTCCCGATTATACTCTTGACCCGCTCTATCTTTCGTTCCTTGATTCAACAGTTGCATGGTGTGAAGAACTGGAGATATACCTCATTCTTGATAATCACAGCTATGATCCGTCGGGAAGCACAAGCAGCGGTATAGGTGATATTCTTATCAAAATATGGTCACAGATGGCTTCTCATTATGAGGAGAGGTCGGGCTACATTCTGTATGAGATCCTGAATGAACCGAATGGGATCACAACCGAAGCCTGGGGGGCTATACAGGCCCAGGTAATAAGCGCTATAAGGGAAGAAGATACCAGCCACACGATAGTTATCGGAGGCTCGGGTTACAATACCTATTCGGAGCTGGCCAATCTGCCGCAATACAGCGATCCCAACCTACTGTATACCTTTCATTTTTACGATCCTTTCATGTTCACCCACCAGGGAGCAACATGGGTGACACCTTCAATGGAACCACTCGCAGGAGTGCCTTTCCCGTATAATTTTGCCGGGATGCCTTCATGTCCGGCCTCACTACAGGGAACCTGGATAGAGAGCGGCCTGAACAGCTACCCCTCCGATGGGAATGTGGATCGTATAAAAGAGCTTATCGACATTGCAGTGGTTTTCCGGACCTCAAGGAGTGTAAATATCTTCTGCGGTGAATTTGGTGTTTACATGAAGAACAGCGATGATGCTGACAGGTGTTACTGGTACAAGGTTGTTAAGGATTATCTCGATGAAAAAAATATCCCCTGGACAATCTGGGATTACAAGGGGGGATTCGGACTTTTTGAAAATGAATCAGGACAGATGTTCGCGCATGATCTTAATGTGAGGCTTCTGGATTCCCTCGGATTTGAGATCCCGGGTCAGACACCCTTTACGATGAAGCCCGACTCATCAGGATTTCTTATTTATACTGACTATATCGGCGAAAATATTGAAGATGCAAGCTATGGTGCGGGAACAATAAATTTTTATTCCGGCACTTTACCTTCAAACGGGAATTACTCTCTTTACTGGTATGATTTCGCACAGTACAATACAATTAGCTTTAACTTTGTCCCGGACAGGGATCTGTCAGAGCTTGTATCGGACAATTATGCCCTCGATTTCATGGTACGGGGAAGTGAACCGGGGATAAAGTTTGAAATCCGTATCCTCGACTCAAAGAGTTCCGAACCGGGAGATCATCCCTGGCGTATGGGAACCACTATTGATGCCGGTGATGCTGAATGGGACCGGAAATGGCATCATATAAATATCCCGCTTACAGCATTTACAGAAAGGGGTGCATGGGATATTGATACATGGTACAATCCTGAAGGAAAATTCGACTGGACAAAGGTCGACAAGCTTGAGATCTCAACAGAATACGCCGATATTATCGGTAAAAAAATATGGTTCGACAATATCCATATCACTGATTTTGATACCGCTGTTGTAAGAGTTACGGAAGCTCTGGGTATTGAGGATCATTATGGCCAGGGGGAAGTTGATATCAGGATATACCCGAATCCGGTGTATGATCATGCTGAGATTCTTGTTTCCCCGGTCAGTGAATATCCTGTACAGGCATCTGTTTTTTCGTTATCCGGAATGAAGATCAGGACATTAACTGGAGGTTTGCAATATGGTGAATATCAGCGATTCACCTGGGATGGCAGGAATGAAAACGGTTTGGAGGTTCCGGCAGGTTTATATCTGTTACGGATTCTAACACCGCGAACCGTTGCGGCAGCAAGAATAATAAAGTATTGAGGTCGGTGGCGGATTCGAACCGCCGTACCCGGTTTTGCAGACCGATGCCTAGCCACTCGGCCAACCGACCATATATACCATAGCTTCAGTGCAGATGTACCGTGAAGTATGGAATGCAAAAATAGTAAAAATTGGAATATTATAAATATATAAGTTACCTTCCCTTCTTTTGTTTCTTCAACCCCACCCCCTGCCTCCCGCTATCGCGGGACTGGCTCTCCTCAAATCAATAAGAGGAGGGGAGTAGACTTCACAAGGCAAACCGTTGGGGGATAGATTTTGAAATAATCCACCAGATAAATTCAAAATTGTATAACTTTATATTCAATATGAATTTTTTTTTAGCGCAAAATATCATGAATAAATTCTTTGTATTACTATTGTGTGCCTGCTCATTCACAGCATTTTCACAATCAGTTTCTGAAAATCT
>CAZKWD010000206.1:0-4650 GCA_964556175.1 uncultured Rikenellaceae bacterium | reverse complement strand
CTTTGCCGTTTTCAAGTGTTATTTCCATAAATAAAAGAATATGATTATAAAGTAAAATGAGTATCAGGAATCATGCATAAAGTCCCATTGATTTTCTTCGTTAGCCCCTTACCCTAAAGGGTGCGAAGAAAATCAATTACTCCCTTTAGGGTCGGGGCAAATAATTGATTTTCAAGCATAAAAAAACTTATATATATGATAGCCGATAGTCATTATTTATTATTGTTTTTCTGCTCCATTAAGCCCATCTTTAAATCCAGCTAATAAACTAACAAATGTGCCTGTAATAAAACCAGCAATTTCTCCTAAATGATAGAAAAGTGGTTTTCCACCATTAAGTGACATCATCTCATAAGATGTTAGTTCAACAAATTCAACTTTTTCCATAGATCTAATTTTTAAGTTAATACTCTATTGATTTACTACTGAAGAATATCCTTCTCGAAATCCTTCAACATATTGAACAACAGTATTATTCCATATCTCTTCTCTATTTATTATTACATATAAGCAAAACATACGGAATAATGGACATCCTCCTGAGGTCTGGATTAATTCTTCATTTGAAAGATTAACAAATTCTTGTTCTGTATCCATAATCATTAAATTTAAATTAGTAAAGAAAAACTCCATTTATTTTACATGTCTGGATTTTTAGCATGGCATTAATTCTTTGCTAATTTCATCACACATCGTCCGGAAAAAAAGGATTTTAGAAATAAAATTGCCACCCGAGTATTGTTTTTTTTCTTCAATTGTCATTGGACGGAATTTACATGTGATAGAGATTTCAAAAGGTTCCCTGTAATAGAAAGTTTTAGCTGATTTTGAATAAGAAATAGGTGCTCCACGTAATCTCAATTCGTCTATAAGTTCATAAAGACTGGTGCGACTGACTCCGAGATGATCTGCGAACTCTTCCGGCGTGCCGGTATTTCCATGGAGAATTAATTTATGTGTTGTACTGATCCTGTCAAGATATTCGAAAAGCTTCATAACCTTAAGTTTTTTTAATTTCTTTCATCATTATATTTTCACGTGGCCACATTTTACGAAATTTACCTTCAGTTATTGATAATTCTGTGAGATTTCCCTCCTGGACAACTGCTCCATTATCCAGTACAATTATATTATCCGCCAGTGTTATTGTTGATAACCGATGAGCTACGATAATAACCGTTTTGTTTTCTTTCTTTAATAATTTTATTGCATTCCTCACAAATTCTTCTGAAGAAGAATCAAGAGAGGAGGTAGCCTCATCAAGAATAAGCACGTCAGGATCACGGTAGAGTGCCCTGGCAATTGCTATCCTTTGTTTCTGTCCACCTGATAAAGTTGCTCCATTTTCTCCGATATGAGTCCTGAATCCATTTGGCAATTCTTCAACAAATCCTGTCATCCCCAGTTTTTCGCAAATAGCCGCCACTTTATTTATATCCGGATCCAGTTCTCCAAGGGCAATATTTTCAATTATATCTCCGGCAAACAAATCAATTTTCTGAGGTACTAGTGAAATAATACTTCTTATTGATTTATTTGTAAAATGTTTTAATTCATAGTTACCAATCAGAATCTTTCCTTCCTGTATAGAGTATAAGTTCTGTAAAAGAGAGACGAGGGTTGTTTTTCCCGAACCGCTTTCTCCTGTAATTGCCGTTATTTCTCCTCTTTTTATTCTCAGGTTTAATGCATTAAAGACCTCCACTCGGGTTCCATAACGGAATTTGACCTTTTCAAATACTATATCGTCGACCATTTTTGGTGTCAGTTCAATCTTATCTGTATCATCTTCTATTTCAAGGTCAAAAATTTCGAACAATCTGTCAGCAGCAATTTTTGCATCCTGTAAAGTCCGGTTAAATCCAATTATTCCGGTTACAGGACCTGTGAAGTATCCCACAACTGCATAAAATGAAAGAAGTTCCCCCGGGGTTATTTGGTTTCCCAGTACAAATGTTGCTCCAATCCATAAAACCATAACAGTAATCAATTGTGTAATATAACTTCCGGAACCGGAAGAGAAAATTGAATTCAGCCCGGATTTATACATTGTTTCAAGAAAAGCTACAAACCTCGTTTCAGTTTTAAAATTTGAGTAATCTTCCAGATTAAATCTTTTTATTGTACCTGCTGAATTAAGCGACTCGACTAGTTGAGCTTCAAGGTCTGCTGCCCTTTCCATAACTTTTCTTTGAGTTTTCTTATTAAGTATATCTGAAATCAAATAGACAAGTGAGTAAACTGGTATTATAACCAGGATTATCAGTGCAAGTTTCCAGAAAAAGACAAACATTATAATAAACGACAGAAACAAGATGAAAACATTAAGTATAAGACTTATAGAAATATCATTGACAAATGTTCTTATTTTAACAGCATCGCCAATACGTGAAATAATTTCTCCCGTCCTCATATTATCAAAAAAAGATTGTGGTAATTTCAGAAGATGCTGGTAATATCCCAGAATCAATGAAGCATCTATTCTTTGTCCTGTTTTAAGTATAAAAACAGACTGAAAAATCATTAAAAGTAACCTGAAAAGAATTATTACAATCATTGCCAGACCTAAGAGGTTCAATAAGTTCAGGTTACCTCCCGGAATAACATGATCTACAATTTTGCCAACATACAATGAAGCCGCCAATCCCAGTACTGAAAACATCATGGCTCCAATGAGTGATTGTATCAAAATACTTTGATTAGGTTTAATCAGTTTCCATATCCGTGAGAATAAAGAAATCTGTTCATTCCTTGGTGTTAATCTTTCCCCGGGAGTAAGCAATATCAAAACACCTGTCCACTCTTTTTTAAATAATTCATGAGGCACTTTATGAATCTGGCCATCTCCCGGATCCATTATTTCAATAAATTTCTCATTCGTGGAAATAATTACAACATAATGTGTGAGAACCTCCTTAACAATTACGTGTGCAATAGCCGGTTTGGGAATTTTAAAAATACTTTCCCATTTTCCTCTTACACCCTTTGCCAGAAATCCCATTTTTGCGGCTGCTTCAACCATGCCAAGAATATTTGTTCCTTTCCTGTCTGTCCCGGCATATTGCCTTATCAGGGAAACAGGAAGAATTACTTTATAAAATGCAGCAACTGAAGCAAGGCATGCTGCCCCACAATCAGTAATATCTCTTTGTTTAACATTAATATTCATACCCGGATTATTTTTTATTAATTAAATACGGATTGAACCATTTATTGGCCTTATCGAATATTAAATTGAAAAGACTCCGTTTTATCAGGACAATTCTGGCAGTAAAACTCATACCTTTCTTAATATCAGCCCTGACTCCATTTTTAAGTGTAAGAAATGTTTTTTCGGGAATGCATCTTATCCTGAAATAAGAGGCGGACCCATCCTGAAGTATCATATCATCAGAGATATCAATAATACTGGCATTCAGGAAACCCCACTCATTGTAATTATAAGCATCAACTTGAATCCTTACATTTTGATTTATATTTATTAATCCAATATCATCGGGTGTTACAAAACAGGTAGCAATGAGCTGTCCCTCAGGTGAAATCTCAGCAATTTGTTGATTAAGACTGACTATTGAGCCTTCCTGTATATCTATACTTTGAATTATCTCTCCAGTTACAGGAGCAAGAATAATCCTGTTATTCAGTTCTTCAGAACAACGATGCATATCCGCAATTAATGTACTGGCATCATTTTCCCTTTTCATGATATCAGTCTGCCAGATACTTTTATGGTAAATAAGTATCTGATTCAGACTTTCTTCTTCTGTTCTATATGTAAAAAGACTATTTTCAAATTCTATATCAGGAATAATTTCTTGTTTATATAGTAATTTATTTCTTTCATATTCAGACTTAATTCTCTGGAATTTATTTAACTGGATTCTCCAGAGCCTTAGCATATTAGAATATTCAACATAATATCTTTCCAGACAAAATTCTTCAGATTCTAATTTATTGTCAGGATTGTCAATTGAAATCAGCGTTTTCAGATCTGTTATTGCTTTATTATTGCTTATTATTTTATCCTGAAGTGAATTCTTTAGTGCCCTGGTTGTTTCAGAATCAATAATCAGAAGTGTATCTCCTTTCCTGACATTATTGCCATTTCTTATAGATGTATAAGTTATTTTCCCCTGGAATGGAGCAAAAATTATTTGTTTCTCGATTTCACTCTGAAAAAAACCACCGGCCTGTACAGAAACATCAACATAAATAAATGGTAATATTGATATTACAAGAATCATCAGCAGAATAATTAACCAGTAAATTATTCTGCTGCGTAATGTAATCCTCATGAGATAACACTCAATAGAATAATCCATTAATACAAAAGGAATAAGTTTCATAATTAACTATATCTGAAATTGAAGGTTTCAAATCTAAATTTCGTAGTAAAAGGATATTATTCCCTTTTTAATTCAGAGCAAATCTGTTTCCCATCCCTAAATTTAAACCCCGGGCTCTTTTTACAGGACTCCACATATCGGGCCCGGGGGTTAACGGTGGAAACCCTTATTGCAATGAACAGCACGAAGAAATGCAACAAATGCCCAAATAAGATCCTGGGGCATCTATAGATTCCTTAAAACACACAGACCTCAATGAAATAGCAGCTTTATAAATTATAAATTTCATTTTGATTGTTTTTCA
>CAZKWD010000205.1:0-4658 GCA_964556175.1 uncultured Rikenellaceae bacterium | reverse complement strand
GCGCTCATTGATGACACCGATACTATACCGGTGATAATAAAGACAAGTATGAAGACTCCAAGGCACACAAGTGTAACCGGGGGATGGATTGCTGCAATTGCACCTGCAGCTGTTGCCACACCTTTTCCACCTTTGAATCCTGCAAAAACCGGGAACATATGACCTGTAATAGCAGTTAAACCTGTAAATATCTGTAAGTTAATAAGCTGCGCACTTCCGGCAGGAGCGAGGTGCATGAAAAGCGGAAGCAACGCTGCGAGGCAGCCCTTGGTCATATCTATCAGCAGGACCGGCACTCCTGTTTTCCATCCAAGAACCCTGATCATATTTGTTGCACCTGCATTACCGCTGCCATGTTCCCTTACATCAATGCCATGAAAAGCTTTTCCAACCCATACTGCTGTGGGGATTGAACCCATCAAATAAGCTAATATTACAGCGATAACAATATTGATTATATTCATTATTGAGTTTTCTTCTTCACAATAACACTCTTATACTTATTTCAGATCCCGGGTCCGTATTTTATTAGAGCGGCTGTCTCGCGGTTTGAGGTAAATTTGCTGAAATTATTAATGAATTTCAGTGCAAGATCGGTAGCGGCAATATGCCATTTTGCTTTTGATTCCCAGCCGTTCGACGGATCAAGTATATTATCATTGACTCCATTCACGCTTAATGGAATGCTAAGATTAAAGACAGGCAAAGTATGGAATTCACTTTCTTTTATGGAATCATCGAGTATTGCATTGATAATATATCTTGTGGATGGAAGATCTATCCTGTTTCCTTTTCCATAGGGACCATTTATCCAGCCTGTATTTACCAGCCAGGCCTCGGCGTTATGCATTTTCATCTTCTTCGCGAGTTCGTTTGCATAAATGATAGGGTCGACCAGTAGAAATGCTGCACCGAAACATGCAGAGAATGAGGGCACAGGTTCAATTATACCTCTTTCTGTACCGGCAACCTTGGCAGTATAACCGCTTAGAAAATAGTATTTTGTTTGCTCTTCTGAAAGTCGGCTTACAGGCGGTAAAACACCAAAAGTGTCTGCCGACAGAAAAATCACTTTACTCGCATGCCCGGCTTTTGAAACAGGCCGGACAATGTTATTAATGTGATAAATAGGGTAGGAGACCCTTGTATTTTCTGTCTTTGAGTCATCGTTGAATTCTATTGTGCCATCAGGAAGAATAACAAGATTCTCGAGGAGAGCATCTCTTCTGATGGCATTGTAGATATCGGGCTCATTTTTCTTGCTCAGCCTGATGCATTTTGCATAACAGCCTCCTTCAAAATTAAAGATACCGTCGTCATCCCAGCCATGTTCATCGTCTCCTATCAGGGCTCTGTCAGGGTCGGTTGAAAGGGTTGTTTTACCGGTTCCGGAGAGGCCGAAGAATATTGCAACATCACCCTTCTTCCCCATATTCGCAGAGCAATGCATGGAGGCTATTCCTTTGAGCGGTAAGTAATAGTTCATCACCGAGAATATTCCTTTTTTCATTTCACCGCCATACCAGGATCCTCCGATCACAGCCATATTATTCGTAAGGTTGAAGAATACAAAATTCTCTGAGTTGAGGCCCTGGCTCTTCCAGTCAGGATTAACAGCTTTTGACGCCATCAGTACAACGAAATCAGGTTTGAAGTTTTCCAGATCTTCCTGTTCTGGTCTGATAAACATGTTTTTTACAAAATGCGCCTGCCATGATACTTCCGTTATGAACCTTACATTTAACCTTGAGTTTTCATTTGCACCACTGTAACAGTCGACAATAAAAAGTCTTTTACCTGAAAGCTGTCTGGCTGCAATATTTTTGCAGTGCTGCCATACTTCCTGTGATATTGGTTTATTATCTGATACTTTGGCTTTGTCCGATTTCCACCAGACAGTATCCTTTGTTTTGTCATCCAGCACTACATATTTATCTTTGGGAGAACGACCGGTAAAGACACCCGTATCTACTGATATAGAGCCAGTCCTTGTAATAATACCTTTCTCAGACTTATCTAATCCGGGTTTTGTTTCTTCAGCGAAGAGTCTGTTATAATCAGGATTATATACAATATCTGTTACATCATAAATGCCATATTCAGTTAAGTCTTTTGATGTGATCATGTTAATACTATATTTTAAGGAATAAGAAATGCAAAGTAAATAAAATATTAATGCGCAGCATTTTGAGTTGATAATTTATACAAAAATACTCCTTTTAAAATAGGGTTTTTTTATTCATGATGGTCTTTATATAGTTCATAGGTTTGGGTTTTTACCAAAAATCAGGTTAAATTGCAGCCATGCAAAAGAAGCAGGGGCGTTGCACGCAACGCCCCTGCTTAATTAATTATGTGTCAATTGAATTACTTTCCGAATTTTATAGCAGACTGTGCTGCTGCAAGTCTTGCTATCGGAACCCTGAATGGTGAACAGCTGACATATGTCAGGTTGTTCTTGTAACAGAATTCGACTGAGGCAGGGTCGCCTCCCTGTTCACCGCAGATGCCTATTTTCAGATCGGGTCTTGTCGCCCTTCCTTTCTGAACCGACATTGTTATCAGCTGACCGACGCCTTCCTGGTCAATGGTCTGGAATGGATCGGCTGCAAGCATATTCTTGTCGAGGTAGTCATTCAGGAAACCTCCTATATCATCACGGCTGAATCCGAATGTCATCTGGGTGAGGTCGTTTGTTCCGAATGAGAAGAACTCGGCGGTTTTAGCCATCTTATCAGAAAGGAGAGTAGCACGGGGTATCTCGATCATTGTCCCGTATTTGAAATCTATCTTGCTGACTTCGAACTTCTTACAAACCTCATCATGTACTTTGTCTACGACTTTCTTTGTAACATTAAGTTCTGAGACATCACAGGTAACCGGCACCATAAGCTCAGGATGGGGTTTTTTCCCTTCTTTGATCAGTTCCACTGATGCCTCCAGCATTGCTCTTACCTGCATCTCTGTTATTTCAGGAAATGTTATTCCCAGGCGGACTCCACGGTGACCCATCATCGGGTTGGATTCGTGCAAGGCTTCCCCGCGTTTTTTAATATCTTCTTTCTGTATTCCCAGTGCTTTGGCCAGCTCTTCCTGCTTATCTGCACTCTGAGGTACAAACTCATGAAGCGGAGGGTCAAGGAGCCTGAAAGTTACTGGTAATCCATCCATAGCCTCCAGTGTAGCCTTCATATCCTTTTTTACATACTTGAACAGATCATCAAGGGCTTTACGTCGTTCTGTCACGTTAGCACTGAGGATCATCTTGCGAAGAAGGAAAAGGGGTTCTTCTGAACCTTTTCCATAGAACATATGCTCTGTGCGGAAAAGTCCTATACCTTCAGCGCCAAAATCACGCGAGATTTTTGCATCCTCAGGAGTGTCAGCATTGGTGCGGACACCCATTGTGCGGTGTTTATCAACAATAGTCATGAATTCCTGAAATCTCGGGTTTTCTGAAGCATCCATCAAGGTTATTTCTCCTGTATAGACATTTCCCTTTGTTCCGTTAAGTGTAATAATATCTCCCTCCTTAATAACTATATCCGATTCGGCAATTTTTGCTGTCTTTGTTTTTGAATTGACATTAAGTGCTCCTGCTCCCACGATGCAGCATTTTCCCCATCCGCGGGCAACCAGAGCTGCGTGTGATGTCATACCGCCGCGGGCTGTGAGAATACCTTCGGCAGCACGCATTCCTTCGACATCCTCAGGGTTGGTCTCTTCACGAAGGAGTATTACCTTTTCACATTTACGATACCATAACACTGCATCTTCAGCTGTAAAAACCACCTTGCCGACAGCAGCTCCCGGACCTGCGGGCAGACCTCTGACAACAGGTTTTACTTTACTTTCTGCTTCAGGATCGCAGATCGGGTGGAGAAGCTCATCAAGCTGGGCCGGATCCACGCGCAGTACGACCATTTTCTCATCAATGAGATTTTCATTGAGCATGTCCATAGCCATATTAAGGGCAGCAGTACCTGTTCTTTTACCGGTACGGCACTGCAGCATATAAAGAACGCCCTCCTGAATAGTGAATTCTATATCCTGCATGTCGCGGAACGACTTTTCCAGGATATTTCGAATGTCACATAGTTCTTTATATATTTGTGGCATAGCCTCCTCCATGCTGTGGAGCTGGCGGTTCTGTTCATTTTTTGTTTCATCGTTAAGAGGGTTCGGAGTCCGTATACCTGCCACAACATCCTCTCCCTGGGCATTTACAAGCCATTCTCCATAGAAAAGGTTTTCTCCGGTTGCGGGATTACGGGTAAATGCAACACCGGTAGCAGATGTATCACCCATATTTCCGAATACCATTGTCTGTACGTTAACAGCTGTACCCCATTCATCAGGAATACCTTCTATTTTGCGGTACGAAACAGCTTTTTTACCGTTCCAGCTTTTAAATACAGCCTTTATACTTCCTTCAAGCTGTTCTTTTGCATCATCAGGAAATGGTTTGCCAAGGACCTCAATAATCTTTTTCTTGAATTCTTCAGCGATGAATTTCAGCTCATCAGCGGTTATTTCGGTATCTAAATTATATCCTTTTTGCTTTTTGAATTCATTAAGCAGTTCATCAAGCTGCTTACGTATTCCTCTGCCCTCACCAAGATCAATACCTTCAGCTTTTTCCATAACTACATCAGCAT
>CAZKWD010000204.1:0-4705 GCA_964556175.1 uncultured Rikenellaceae bacterium | reverse complement strand
GCAGTAAAAAGAATACTTGTTGCAAAATACAAGCTTGGATTATTTGATGACCCCTATAAATATTGCAGTAAAGAGAGAGAAGAAAAAGAAATCATGAATTCGGAGCAACTTGCTTTTGCCAGGGAGCTTACTGCAAAATCATGTGTTTTCCTTAAGAATAAAAATAAAGTATTGCCCATTCCCGGCACTGTAAGATCGATATCTGTCATAGGCCCTCTGGCAGATTCAAAGGCAGAAATGCTCGGATTCTGGTCCGGTGCGGGACAGGCAGAAAAGTGTGTTACTCTTCTTGAAGGGATTAAAAACAGGACTGCCGGTACTGTCAATGTATTAACAGCAAAAGGGTGCAACGTTAACGGTGATGATGTAAGCGGAATAAACCAGGCCGTTTCAGTTGCCAGAAGGTCAGATTATGTGATCCTTGCACTCGGTGAGAACAGGATGATGAGCGGGGAAGCTGCAAGCCGTACCGATATTTCACTGCCGGGTGTTCAGATGCAGCTTGCAGAGGCAATAATAAAAACAGGAAAACCTGTTGCCGTAGTGCTTTTTAACGGCAGACCCCTGGCAATACCGGAACTTGACAGGATCGCCCCGGCAATACTTGAAGCATGGTTCGGAGGCACCGAAGCAGGGAACGGAATAGCAGATGTGCTGTTCGGAGATGTAAATCCTTCAGGCAAGCTTACAATGACATTCCCGCTAAATGTGGGTCAGATTCCGATCTTTTATAATTCGAAGAATACCGGCCGGCCGATAAATCCCGAAAATCCTTATGAAAAATTCAAATCAAATTATCTTGACAGTCCTAATAATCCCCTGTATCCGTTCGGCTATGGATTAAGCTACACAACATTCGGCTATTCGGATATAAATCTGAATAAGGAATCATTCACGGGAAATGAGCAGATCGTTGCCTCTGTCGATGTAACAAATACGGGTGACAGGGATGGGGAGGAAATTGTGCAGTTATATGTACACGACCTTGTGGGAGATGTCACACGGCCGGTTAAGGAGCTTAAAGGTTTTAAGAAAGTGTTGTTGAGAAAAGGAGAAACAGCTACCATAACTTTTACAATTAATCCTGCCGATCTTTCATATTATCATCAGGATATGAGCTATACTTTTGATCCCGGCGATTTTGAACTTTTCATAGGTGCTAACTCGAGGGATACCAAAAAAACAGCATTTTCTATCAGGTAATAAAAGCATTTACAAGAATAAAATCTGAAATCTGAAATAAAAGAACAGCAAATAGCAAAAATACTTCTGCAGAGGATTTGCAACGGCGAAAAATATTTTTCGCTTCTTAATAGCTATATAGCTAAATTATAGTATATTTACATTATAAAAACTGAAGACTATTACGATTAGAATCGAAAAATCCGGAAGTTTTAAATAAACAAAGTATTAAAAAGGACAAGAAATGAAAAACAAAATTTTAATGGGATTGACAGCTATCGCTATGGTAGCAATCCTTGCCAGCTGTGGTAAAAAGCCGCAGGTTGAAATTGACGCAACAAATGCTGCTATTGAGGCTGCAAAAGCTGCAGAAGCAAATGTATATTTGCCTGATGAATTTGCAGCAGTACAGGATTCAATGAATGCCATAATGGCTGACATTGAAGGTCAGGAAGGAAAATTATTCAAAAAATTTGGTGATGCAAAAGAAAAACTTGCCTCTGCTTCAGCTCTGGCAAATGAACTTGCATCAAAGGTAGCAGCCAAAAAAGAGGAGGTTAAAGCAGAAGCTGAAACCCTGCTGAACGATATTAAAACAGTTCTTGCAGAGAACAGTAAGCTTGTTCCGAAACTTCCAAGAGGAAAAGAGGGCGCAGCTGTTATTGAACAGATCAAAACTGACCTTTCAAATGTTGATGCTGCAGTTGCTGAAGCTCAGACAGCTTATGATAACGGTGCATTTATGGATGCACTTAACAAGATCAAAGCCGCCAAGGCAAAAGCTGATGGCCTCAATGAAGAAATTAAGGAAGCCCTGACTAAAGCAAGAATAAGATTCTAATTAATAATAAGATAGAAGAAATAAATTCCCCGGGTTTTATCCCCGGGGTTTTTTTTAGTCGGCCAAGATTATTTTCATGGGAAAACCCTGGTGGCATATATTGTTTCTTTCAGGTATAGCTATAATCATTACTCTCATAGTTTTCCTGCTTTTCTATCCTGTACCTCCTCCTCCGGTCAGTGAGATGAAATATGCACTGGAAACACTTGCCCTTGCACGTGAGAATGAGGCTGATAAATATTCAAATGAGCTTTACCATGAAGCCTGGGATTATTATGATTCGGCAATGGCTAACTGGAGAAGCGAAAACGAACGATTTATCTATAAAAGGAATTATGATAAAGTAGTTGCTTTTGCCGAACTTTCTTCAAAAATAGCATTACAGGCATCTGAAACCTCATTAAATAATTCGACGAACCTTAAGATCAATCTGCAAGAGAATCTAAAGGAACTGGAAAATCTTATAAAAAAAATCAACAATAGTTTCCACGCATATCCCCTGACATCTGAAGTAAGGAATAATATTTCAATAGGGAAAATGCTTGCCAGGGAATCCCGGGTAGCCTTCAATGAAAGAAACTACCTTCTTGCGGAGGAAGGGATAGCAAAATCAAAATCACTTCTTACTTCTTCCTATGATTATGCAAATGCACACCTGAGAAGCTATTTTAAATTATATCCACAATGGAAAATGTGGATTGACAGCACTATAGCCATCTCACACGAAAATCATGATTACTCGATAATCATAGATAAGTTTTCACATAAGTTTTTTGTTTATCTTGATGGGGAAATAATTTCCGAGTTTACAGCTGAACTGGGTGAAAACTGGATTGGTGATAAGAAGCGAAGGGGCGATAAGGCAACTCCGGAAGGTATGTATAAAATTGTAAAGAAAATCGAAGACGATAGTACAGGGTATTATAAAGCACTGTTACTTGACTATCCTAATGCTGAGGATACGGTCAATTTTAAACGTGAAATAGAGAAAGGCTCCCTTTCGTCGGCAGCCAGAATAGGGGAAAAGATAGAAATTCATGGAGAAGGAGGAAGGGGTGCTGACTGGACCTCGGGATGCATTGCCCTGAGGAACAGAGAAATAGACTCTGTCTTTATGTATGTCACCATAGGGACTCCTGTTACAATTGTAGGATCAATGTACAACCTCAGGCAGGCACTTAACAGATGAACCATCACAAATGGCAGAAATGAAAATACCGGATGATGGATTTCTTAAGGGGGAGGTTTTCCGTAAAGTTTTCAACTGGCTCCTGATTGTGATTGCAGCAATATCACTTTTAGCCTTTCTATTATATGGGATTCCGGCTTTACAGGAGATCCCTCCCACGGGTAGAACAATTATTACAAATTCAGATGAACTTAAGAAGGATGCATCATATAAGAAACAGATAACCCTCATAAAAAGAGATATTCAGCGTCTTTCATGGCGCTATAACAGTTATACATCGGGCCAGTCATACATGGTAATAAACACAACTGATAATCTTTTTTATCTGTACAGGAACAAGAAACTTATAAGGCAGGGACATTGCAGCACAGGGAGTTTTAAGATGCTTAAAACTGAGGAGGGAAGAAGCTGGGTCTTTAAGACACCAAAAGGTAAATTCTGGATACACGGTAAAACAGAGAATCCTCCCTGGCGCAGACCTGACTGGTCTTTTGTTGAAGAGGGATTGCCTATACCTCCTCAGGACCATTATTCAAGGTGGGAATACGGGGTTCTTGGCGATTATGCCCTCTCACTTGGTGACGGCTACCTGATCCACGGGACCATTTACAAGAGGTTTCTTGGTATGCCGGTCACCCATGGATGCGTACGTCTGAATGACGATGACCTGGAAACTATCTTTAATACGCTGAACATAGGATCTAAAGTTTTTATTTTCTGATCAGGAAAAATTAAACTGAAATGGAAACAGAAAGAATGTTTACATCATCTGACAGAAGAGCAAAAATTATTGCATGGATAGTTATTGTTATATTCTTTCTTATTTATTATACAACCATGGCAATGCTTGCTCCTGCAAGAAAGATGGAGGCATTGAAAAGTGAATATGGTTATAAACAGAATGAGAATAATCCGGTTGATGAGAGAATATTTACCGATTCAACATATCTTGATCTATTACACAAGAAATCATTCCTACAGTCCAGGGTGACTATGGCCGCAACTGATTCTATATATCTGAGTATCAGACTTCCTGATAGCACTTTAAATCTGGAAATCAGTGGAGTGACTGTTCACAGGGCACAAATCCGAAGAATCAATATCAGCACTATTTTCAGTCGGAACGACAATTATATTATTCTGTCAATGCTTTCAAGTCCGCTTACCATTAGTAAAAATTTCTCATCTATCGAAAAAGAACCTCTTATGATCAAGATGGCGCCAAAGGATACCTCTGAATATGTACCTGATATTATTCCTGATACTGCTGATTTTGAGCCGGTGAACTACATAATGGAAATGGATAACGGAATAAGGCTTCATATATACCAGGAGGATAAATTAAAACCTGGTGACGGTTTATATCGTTCGTTATTCGATATTTATCACAGTATGCGTTATGCCGCAAAAACATTCTGGAGAGTTATCACTTTCAGAGTGCCTGATTATCAGCCATATATTAAGCTCAGGATCCCGCGGTCGGATGCAAAGAT
>CAZKWD010000203.1:0-4707 GCA_964556175.1 uncultured Rikenellaceae bacterium | reverse complement strand
AAAAGTGCCTGTCATTCTGAGCGGATCCGCCTGTCGGCGGAGAAGCGAAGAATCTTTATCAATGTCTTTAGAATTTACTTTTCTTGAACTGTCTTAAGTTTTTTCCTGATGGCGGTCTTTAAGGACCTCTTCGACTTCTGACAATGCTATCCCTTTGATTTTTAATAGAATTAGCAGATGGTATAAAAGATCAGCGGCTTCGTTTTTGAACAGATCAATATTATCATCTTTAGCCTCGATGATAAGCTCCATAGCCTCTTCGCCGACCTTCTTTGCTGCTTTATTAATTCCTTCCTTAAAAACTGAATTGGTATAGGAATCTTTTGCATCCTCCTCAATTCTTCTGTTAATGATATTTTCCAGCCTGTAAAGAAACCCGCTGCTCGAATCGTTATCAAAGCATGACATATTTCCTGTATGACAAACCGGTCCTGCGGGATCAACCAGTATCAGGATCGCATCATTATCGCAATCAGTATATATTCTCCTGACATTCAGAAAATTACCCGATGTTTCGCCTTTTGTCCAGAGCCGGTATTTGCTTCTGCTGAAAAAGGTTACCCTCTTTTCTTTAACTGTTTTCTGGAATGCATCATCATTCATAAAACCGACCATGAGCACCTGGAGTGTTGTGTTATCCTGTATTACCACAGGTACCAGGCCGTTTCCTTTTTGAAAATTAATCTGGTTCATAAAGTATTTTTTTATATCCTTATTTCAATTCCTTCATTTTTAAGATATTCCTTGAGTTCTTGTATATCAATTTCTCCGTAATGAAAAATGCTTGCGGCCAGTGCTGCACTGCATCCGGTCTTTGTAAAAACCTCTTTAAAGTGCTCTTTTTTTCCAGCACCCCCTGACGCTATAACGGGAATATTCAGGTTATTGCTGATAAGTTCTGTAATTTCTATTGAGAAACCCTCTTTTGTCCCGTCATTTTTCATGGATGTCAGTAATATCTCACCGGCACCCGATTCTTCAGCCCTACTGGCCCAGTCAGGTGTTTTCATCTGTACCGGTGTGCGGCCGCCATCAACGTAAACGATCCATTCATTGTTCAGTATATTAGTATCTATTGCGACCACGATACATTGGCTCCCAAATTCTCCCGCTATTTCGCTTATCAATTCAGGTCTTCTCACTGCTGCCGAATTAACTGTTATCTTATCTGCTCCGGCTTGTAAAAGCAAACCGACATCTTCGACACTGGTAATACCGCCTCCGACAGTGAAGGGAATATTTATTTCAGCGGCAATTCTTTCAACCAGTCCGATAAGTGTTTGCCGGTTCTCAATGGTTGCAGTAATATCAAGAAAAACCAGTTCATCAGCTCCCCTGGAGGCATATAACTTTCCCAGCTCAACAGGATCGCCGGCATCGGTGATATTTATGAAGCTGATGCCTTTAACTGTTCTGCCATCCCTGATATCGAGACATGGTATTATTCTTTTCTTCAACATACAGCAATAAGTTCATTTAGTTTAATCCTGCCTTCATAAACAGCTTTTCCAACAATTACACCTTCACAACCGGCAGCTTTTACATCTTCAATATCCTTTATGGATGATATGCCTCCGCTGGCAATCAGGTTTATGCTGGTTGAGGCAAGGATCTCCCTGTATATTTCGGTCGAGGGTCCTGTCATCATACCATCCTTATCCACGTCGGTACAGATTGCATATTTTAATCCCGCTGATGAATATTTTGAAATAAAGGAGACTATATCCTGCTCCGATATTTCTGTCCATGCTCCTGATACTATTTTCCTGTTTAAGAAATCTGCACCCAGGATGATCCTGTCGCTGCCATAGCGGTTGACCCATTCCATAAATAGAGGAGGCTGGTTTATAGCTATACTGCCGGCCGTTACCTGCCGGGCACCAGACCTGAAGGCTATTTTCAGGTCTTCATTCGATCTCAGTCCCCCCGCAAAATCAATTTTCAGTTTTGTCCCTGAGGATAGCTGTTCAAGGATCCTGTAATTAATTATCTTCTTGTTCTTTACACCATCAAGGTCAACCAGGTGAAGATACCTTATACCGCAATCTTCAAATTCCATTGCGAGATCAAGAGGATTCTCACCATATATCTTCTTTGTGCTGTAATCTCCGCGAGTCAGCCTGACACATTTGCCGTCAATTATATCAATAGCCATTATTATTCTCATAATTCAAGGAAGTTTTTCAGTATCTGTTCACCTGTTGCGGCTGATTTTTCAGGATGAAACTGGGTGGCATAAAAATTCTCTCTCTGCATCGAAGCGCTGAATGGTATAATATAGTCACAAACTGCTGACGTACAGGATGATATTTCAGGATAATAACTGTGAACATAGTATACATCGTCTTCTGCTGTGATACCTTTGAAAAGCTCTCCGTTGAGTGAGGAGAAGTTATTCCATCCCATATGTGGCACTTTATCAGATTTCGGAAACTGCCGTACATCTGAGTCAAATATCTTAAGGCATTCAGTATTGCCCTCTTCCGAGTACCGGCACATAAGCTGCAGACCGAGGCAGATACCCAGCACCGGCTGCTTCAGGGATATTATGACCCTGTCAAGCTCTCTTTCTTTCAGGTATCTCATTGCGGAACCTGCCTCTCCGACACCCGGAAAGATTACCTTTTCGGCTCTGCATATCTCTTCATTTTTGTCAGTTACCAGGCATTGTTGTCCTAACCTGGACAATGCATTCACCACCGACCTTATATTACCGGCATTATATTTAATTACTGCGATCATAATATTCCCTTTGTTGAAGGCAGCAGGCTGCTCCCTGTCTGTTTTACCGCTCTTTTCATGGATTTTGCAAAGGCCTTGAAGACTGCTTCAATCTTATGATGTTCATTATCACCCTCAGCTTTTATATTCAGGTTGCACTTTGCATTATCGCTGAACGATTTAAAGAAATGCATGAACATTTCGGACGGCATATCGCCTATCCTTGTATCTGAGAATTTAACGTCCCAAACCAGCCAGGGGCGCCCGCCCATATCAACAGCCACCTGTGCCAGGCAATCATCCATTGGAAGTACAAAGCTGTATCGTTCAATACCTTTTTTACTGCCGGCCGCTTTCAAAAATGCCTCTCCCAGGCATATGGCAACATCCTCAATAAGGTGGTGACCATCAACTCCCTTGTCTCCTTCAGCACTGATTTTGAGATCAAAGCTGCCATGACGTGCAACCTGGTCTAACATATGATCAAAAAATCCTATCCCTGTGCTGATATTTGATTTGCCGGTACCATCTAAATTAAGTTCAATAGTAATATCTGTTTCACCTGTTTTTCTTGCAACTTTTGCACATCTTGGCCTTGCATTAAGGAACAGGTAAATTTCATTCCAATCGTTTGTGGACAGGAGTGCATCATCAGAATTATTCTTACTAAAGAAAATGGCATTACAACCCAGGTTTTTTGCCAGCCGGAGATCAGCCTGTCTGTCGCCGATCACAAAAGAGTTTTCCAGGTCAATGCCTGCTGCCAGGTACTTTACAAGCATTGTCGTGCCAGGTTTGCGGGTAGGTGCATTATCTTCAGGAAAGGTTCTGTCGATGAACACTTCGGAGAATTTAACTCCCTCACCTTCGAGTATCTGAAGCATTTTATTATGGACAGTCCAGAAGCTCTCTTCGGGAAATGAAATAGTTCCGAGTCCATCCTGATTAGTCACCATAACAAGTTCAAAATCAGTTTCTCCCGCTATTTTGGAGAGACCTGTTATTGAACCTGCGATGAATCGTAACTTCTCAAAACTGTCAACCTGTTCATCCTCAGGTTCCTCGATAATTGTACCATCCCTGTCTATAAAAAGTACCTTCTTCATGTCTTAAATGATTTAAGTGTTCTTAAAAGCTCCTGGTTCTCTTCTTCTGTCCCTACGGTTATTCTGAGACAGTTGCTGACCACACTATCCCGGTTCCGTATAATTATGCCCCTGCCGACAAGGTAGTTATATAGCTGTCCGGCATCCTTCACTTTGACAAGGAGGAAATTTGCATCTGATGGATATACCTTTTCTATGACCGGCAGCTTAATAAGCTCTTCTGACAGCATTAACCTTCCTACCCTGATCTTCCGTACCTCCTCTATATATTCATCAGGTTTAAGAAGTTTCTGAAGTACAGTTTTCTGGTTGATCATGCTTATATTGTAAGGGGGCTTCATTTTGTTGAAATAGGTGACTATTGCGGGATTTGTAAAAGCCATGCCCACTCTTACTGAAGCGAGTCCGAAAGCCTTACTGAATGTCTGCATTACAATAAGGTTGGGAAATTCTTCTGTTTTATCCCTGAATGAGGGCTCATCTGCAAAGTCAATATATGCCTCATCAAGCAGAACAATTCCGTTAAACCCTATAATAATCTTTTCAAGCGTAATTCTGTTCATGCAGTTACCGGTAGGGTTATTTGGTGAACATACCACAATCAGTTTAAGTGATTCATCAGATAACCAGGGCATTACATCTTTCAGGTCAATTTGAAAACTGCTGTTAAGCGGCACCTTGATTATGGTTATATCATTAGCTGCTGCTGATACCTGGTACATACCGTAGGTGGGGGAGAAGGTAAGCGCCCTGTCAGTTCCCGGATTACAGAAAACCCTGAAGCAGAGATCAATGATCTCATCGCTTCCGTTGCCAAGGAAGATCCTTTCCGTGGGTATCTTCCGCAAAGCACTTATTGCTGCTTTAAGCTCCATCTGGT
>CAZKWD010000202.1:0-4721 GCA_964556175.1 uncultured Rikenellaceae bacterium | reverse complement strand
TTCACAGGGCAGGATATATTACTTGAAATACTTACTGATGCTCTTCGCATTTGATCTCTCAGACCAAAGTCTTTCTGGAAATCTTTATTTTCTACTGTTAATTTGTAGATTGATACAGCCAGATCAATGGCTCTATGCCATACTTTAAGATTTTCAAAATTACTCATAGCACAACGAGATTAAGTAAATAATAATTTATTCCGATACAAATTTATTAATCTTCTCAACAAATAAAAAAGCTAATTCAAATTAATCCACCAATTACCGTATGTCGTTTGCCGTGAGTCGTGTGTCGTGTATCGTGCGCCGTGTACCGTGCATCGTGTCAGGCAAATGATATAAATAATTGATGGATATCACGAAAAATTGTAACTTTGGAAATATATCAATTGTTCAGGTACACATTTATCAGGAAACAATTTTCTACAGAAGATATTAATATGTGTAAAAACCAGCAATTAATATCACCCACAAAAAACACTCCGGAGGTCATTCTTGACCCGAAAGGAACTATTAAATTAACAGGTCGTCTGATTCCTGAAAATGCCGAGGATTTCTTTAATCCAATAGAGGCATGGATAAATGAATATTTTTGTAATCCTGCTGAAATTACCTGTGTTGAAATTTATCTTGAATATATTAACAGTGTCGGTACTAAGTACTTACTTGATTTAATTCATAAAATCACACATATTCATCTCCGGAAAAACAATAAAAAGTTCATAATTAACTGGTACTACAAAAATGAAGATGAAGATATACTCGAAAAAGGGACTTTTTTTTCTTCGGACCTGGATGTACCTTTTAATTTTATTAAGAGAATCTGATAATCTTAATTTACAATTTCCGCATACAATAATCTTGCTCTTCGGGCTGCTTTGCCCTCCGACGTCGTCGGACGTAGCCGACTTTGTCGGGCGAAGTCCGAAACGAAGTGAAGGAGGGTCTGCCGCTGCTCAACGTTTTTAGACTTCAAGACAAGCGATCCGCCGGTTGGCGGAGCGCAAGACAGCCCCGCGCTAGCGGGGCAAGATAATTATTTGTTATTAACAAACAATAGTATTTGATATTAAGAAATAATATTGTAGCTTTGTAAAAAACAAACTTATGCTGCTCAAAACGGACATATCAAAAATAGCGGAATCACAGAGCGGAGGGGTTATTTCCGGTGAAACAAGATTATTACGTGAGGCTCTCTCCCGCTTACCGGTTCTCTCAAAACATGCAGTTATTATAACAGGGATACGAAGATGTGGGAAAAGTACTTTGTTAAACCAGTTGATATCAGTAAGATACCCTGATGCATTCTTCCTGAATTTTAGCGATAACCGGTTATATGGCTTTGAAAACAATGATTTTCACAGACTCGATGAGGTCATAGAGAAAACGGGCAAAAAGGATTTGTTCTTTGATGAACTTCAGGATATTAAAGGGTGGGAACGATATGTGAGACAGAAGCTGGATGAAAAATTCCATGTTGTTATTACTGGTTCTAATGCTTCCCTTCTTAGCAAAGAATTGGGTTCTCTTTTAACCGGAAGATATCTTTCACGAGAGCTTTTTCCATTCTCCTTTAGTGAGTTCTTGACCTTCAGGAGTTTAAAAGCAGGTGAAGAAGGGCTCAGAGAGTTCATGCAGACAGGAGGATTTCCGGAGTATTTAAAAACCGGGAACAATGAAATACTGTCAACTCTTTTTGATGATATTCTTGTACGAGATATAGTAGTCAGATATGGAATAAGAGATATAAAAAGTCTTCAACGCCTTGCTTTATATCTTATTTCAAATTCGGGAAACGCTATCACCGGATCAAAACTGAAACAAGCTTTCGGTATCTCTGCAACCAGTACAATAATGGAATATTTTTCATTTCTCGAATCTTCTTATCTCTTCTATTTCGTTCCTCGTTTCAGTTATTCATTGAAGTCTCAACTGATAAATCCACGCAAAGTTTATGCTGCTGATACCGGATTAATAACTGTAAATTCATCTTCATTTTCAGAAGATAACGGGCGTAAGCTTGAAAATGTGATTTTTAATTATCTCAGATCTTTCACAAGAGAAATATTCTATTTCAAAATGACCAGGGAATGTGATTTTATTACTATGAAGAGGGGAACCAAACCCAGGGCCATACAGGTCTGTTATAATCTCGACAGAGATAATCTGGAGAGGGAACTTGCAGGATTGTATGAGGCAATGAAGGAACTGAAACTAAAAGAAGGAACCATTGTGACTCTGAATCAGAGAGATAAGTTTATCGATAACGGGTTAACTGCAAATGTGATACCTGCATTTGAATTTATAATGTCTTGACGCTTCGTTGTCTTTACGGGCTTCGCGCTGTCTTTTTCGCTGGCGCGGAACGTCCAGGGGCTTCAAATAATGTAATTTAGCTCTCTGGATGGTTGCCTGGGATTGATTCGCTCCGCTGCGCCGTTACGTCGTGTGCCGTGTACCTTGCGTCGTGTGTCGTCTTTCCCCTACACGAAAATCATCATTTCCCCTACATCCGAACAGGCTAAATCCTTATATCTTAAGGCGTCTGTATTTGCTATATTGTCATTTTGGGAAAACGTTAAAATTTAACGATCCCAGTATAAATAAAAAAGCCCCCTGATTATGAAAATAGTTATTGCAGATGATTCCTCTCTGTTGAGAGAAAGGATCAGAAGCTTATTGAACATTATTAATCACAATTCTGTGGTGTATGAAGCTGAAAACGGAGCAGAAGCGCTGCAACTTATCAGGGAAAAGGAACCTGATCTGGCAATTCTTGATATCAGGATGCCGGAAATGAATGGAATAGAGGTATTAAAGAAAATCAGGGAGTTGAAAATGAAAGTTAAGATCTGCATTCTGACAAATTACGATTATCCTATTTACAAAAAAAGGTGTTTTGAAGCAGGAGCTGATTATTTTCTCAGAAAGACCGAAAATTTTGAAGATATTAATATTATCGTTACCGGATTGATACACAATGGAAAAAAAGGATAAAATGAACGGATCTCTTCAGACAGTAACAGATCAAATCGTAGTGTTCTCTCTTGACGAACTGCTTTATGCTCTTCCTTTGCAGGCGGTGGTAAGGGTTATCCATGCTGTGGAAATAAGGCATTTACCTGAAGCTCCGGAAATTATATCAGGCATAATTAATGTTCAGGGTCGTATCATTCCGGTTGCTGACATCCGCAAACGTTTCGAATTGGCCGAAAAAGAACCTGATCCTGACGACCGGTTGATTATTACGGATACAGGAAAAAGACAGATTGCAATTCTGGTTGATACTGTTACCGGCATAAGAGATCTGGCGCCCGGGCAACAAAAAAAGGCCGGAGAGACATTACCATTTGCTGAACACCTCAGGGGCGTAGCAAAAATTGATAATGAGCTCATCCTGATCTATGACCTTGAACAGTTCCTCAGTCTCGATGAAGACAAGGAACTGGAGCAAGCATTGAAAACGTAAAATAAATGAATCGTAAGCTCACAGATATCGAGTTATCAATGGTTTGCGAGGTAATCGCTTCCCGCATGGGATTGCGCTTTCCTGTTGAAAGGTGGACTATGCTCAGACGAAACCTTGTTTTAACTGCCAGAGAATTCGGGTTTCATGATATGACCGGATTCATTCAATGGCTTTTGTCCACTACTCTGAATAAGGATCAAATCGAAATTTTTGCATCTCATCTAACTGTCTCCGAAACCTACTTCTGGCGGGAGCCACAAGTCTTTACAGCATTAACAGATTTTATACTGCCGGAACTTATCAGGTCGAAAAAGAAAGGAGAAAGAAGTATCAGGATATGGAGCGCCGGATGTTCCACCGGAGAGGAACCCTACTCCATCGCAATAGCCCTTCGCAAAACGATTCAAAAAATTGAAGATTGGAATATTACCATACTGGCCACCGATATTAATCCGAAAGCGCTTGACAAAGCCGTGACCGGGATTTATGGTACATGGTCATTCCGCAATTCTCCATCATGGTTAAAAAGCTCCTATTTTAACCTTAAGGAAGATCGAAAGTATGAGATTATTCCGGAGATAAAAAAGATGGTGACTTTTTCCAGCCTCAGTCTTGTTGAAATGTCTGCTATCAGCAATACAAATGCAATGGATATCATCTTTTGCCGTAATGTACTGATGTATTTTACCAGTGAGTGGGTAACCAAAATTTCTCAGGGCCTTTTTAATTCCCTGTCAGAAGATGGCTGGTTCGTGGTCTCTTCCAGCGAACTCTCATCTCATGTGTTCCCGCAGTTTACACCGGTTAATTTCCCCGGCGCAGTTTTGTACCGAAAGGGTAAAAATGGATCTATATACTCGTGTAATATTCCTTCTGATGAAATACCGGAATCCTTGTCCGAAATAGCTTTCCCGACCACCAAAACATCCGCGAAGATGATTGTAAAGGTGGTTGCGAAAGTGGTTGAGAAGGAGATTGCGAAGGAGGACACTCAATCTATTGTGAAGACTCCGGAAGAATCTTATACTGAAAAGATATTTGCCATTCGTGTACTGGCCAATCTGGGTCATCTGGAAGAGGCTCTTTCAATCTGCAATGAGGCAATAGCATCTTATAAACTATCTTCCGGATTATATTTCTTGCGGGCCTCTATTCTTCAGGGGTTGGATAAGTATCAGGAAGCAATCAATTCACTGAAGCAGGCGATCTATATTGATCCGGATTACATAATGGGACATTTTGCACTGGGAAA
>CAZKWD010000201.1:0-4723 GCA_964556175.1 uncultured Rikenellaceae bacterium | reverse complement strand
TCTTTCGATTGATTATTACAGGAGCCAAATGTGACAGCAAGTGCTAATAGTGAAAATTTAAAGATAGTCTTCATACCTGATTATGATTAATATTACATTGCTTTATCTGCCAATAAGGGTGGTGAAGCTGGCTGGAAGTAGTTTGATTTCTGCTTTTCCATTAACAACTTTCACCTCACCTGTTTTTTCCATCCCTTTTTCTTCGTCGGTCACATAAACAGTCAGGGATGACACTGAAGCAGGGATGCCCTTTATTACAGTCTGCCGTTCTGCTCCGTTGTTGACCATATGGATAGCATATTCCCCCCGGGCTATATTCCCGAATGCTGCGCAGTTAACCTCTTCCCTGTCACAGGTAACAGGCAGGGCATATGCATCCACGGGTGTTGATGCAAGTTGCTTAAGGTTCCAGAAGCGTCTTGTGGGACGTAGCGGACCCTCGGTGCGAAATATGCCGGCACCGGTCATTACTGAATAATCGGCTGTAAGCTGCCACTGTAAAATTGATAGTGGCTGACTTAATGCACATATGCGTATATAAAGGTTTATCTCATAAAGGGCAAAAGTCTGCTCATTAAATATTTCAGGGTAGGTCCAGGCAGCTGCATCGGTGCTTCCTTCGGCTACCACCAGCGGCAGGTTCATCTTTTCTGCAGCGCCGGCCCATTTTTTCAGTGTTTCATCATCACAGCCTCTCCATGAATGAAATGACACTGCACCGATATATTTATGAGTCTCAGGATCGCTCATGGCTGGAAGGATAAAATCGAAAGTGGTTGCATCGGAGTTATCCCCAAGCAGCATCCTGGTTGCAATGCCCCTGGAAGCCAGGTAAGCGCCGAAACCCTTTATGAATTCAGCATGTTCCTCACCGGTATGACGGACATTAATTCCAAGGTCTGATTCATTGAACGAGAACATTTCCGGTTCAACACCATAGTATTGCTTCATGTACACGAGGTAATCGGCTATTGAACGGTATATTTTTTCAGTTTTCTCGGGCTTGAGCTGATATCCGTATATTCCCCTGCTGCGGTTACGGAAAGCATCCATGGGATCCCCGATTATTGCCCAGTTCGGTGCCGACCAGTCGCTTATGATGATCGGTATACCGAGCTTTGCCAGTTTCCGGGCCATCAGCATTGATTCATGAACATGCTGATTCAGCTTCCCGGCTTTTGCAGCTTCTATTGGATCGGTCATTTCCTCCGGGTGCCACAAACTCCATGGCATCTCCACTCTGCCCCATGCAACCCTCATATTATCAAGGCAATATTGAATAACCTGCGGATCGGTGTCAGGATTCTGCAGCCTGAAATTGCCGCCAAAACCCGCAAATTTCCGTCCGGGATTTTGTGTATCTACCACAATCCCGGCAGGAGATCTGTCAATTAAACCACTGACCTTCAGTTCAAAGTTTTTCTTAACCTCCTGTCCGCTTTTTATTTCAGAATCCATCAATGTGAACCACAACTGGCAGTTCTGACTCCTTTTGTCTTTTCTCATAATAACCGGTGCAGAAGTACTTGAGGTTATTTCCATCTGACGAAGTTCTGATTTCAGGAGAACACCATTTGCAGTGATCTTCTGAGGCTTTTCCATTGCCCTGCAGAGATCTGCCAACTTCTGCTCTTTCCCCTTTTTTGATCCTTTAAGGAATACCGCTGAAGCGGATGAATAGTATCTGTCGGGAAGGTCGATACAAAAAAAGACTCCTTCCAGGAGTGTATCCTTTGTTGCCGTTGCAGTTATTGAAACCGAGGCATTGCCGGCACCATTTTCTTTAACGGTTTGAGTGAATTTTATACTGCCAACCTCAGTTGTGACAGTTTGTGTCTCACCTTCGCGGTTGTACCTGGGGCGTTGTCTTTCTTTTCCTGTTGCGTTAACAGCAATCCATTCCTTACCGGCAACCCTCAGGCTTGACTCGAATTCCATAAGCTGACCATCTACCCTGATACCCGTAATATTTCCCCATGCCATAACCTCTGTCTGGGCATTCAGAGATATTGGTAAGAAGATGAAGCATACCAGGAATAATATTAATTGATGGTGCTTTTCGTTTTCAGGATTATTAAAAATTTTCATTGCAAACATATTTTATTCAAATTTAAGCAATTGAATAAATTCTGCCTATTTAAACATTATCTGCTTTTTGAGCTTTATATCACCTGCTGAAGCACCAACCAGTACTTCAATATCACAGGGATCATCATCCCAGTCATGAATTGCTTCGTTCCAGTAACGAAGATCCTTAACGGGGATCTCAAGAGTAACAGTTTTAGTTTCACCCGGCTCAAGGGGGACACGCGAGAATGCTTTCAGCTCTTTATACGGCCACTCCACAGTAGGATTAATACGATGTACATAGGCCTGTACCACTTCGTCGGCAGTCATCGAACCGCTGTTTTTCAGTTCAAAAGATACCGAAATTATATCTCTCTTCCCATACTTTTCCTTATCGGTTGTTATTGCTGAATATTCAAAAGTGGTATAGGTAAGTCCGTAACCAAACGGGTACATAACAGGAACATTCTTTGTATCAAACCAGCGGTATCCAACAAGTGATTCCTCGGAATAGTATGCAACATTGGGATCCTCTGCAATACCCTGTTCTGTTTCCTTTTTTTCTGCATTTCCAGTGGCATTGGTCTCTGAAACGACACCTGCAAATATATCTCTTCTGCCTGGCCCCGGAGAATAGTTATCAAGGGCAAATGCCGGTGAATCCTCAAGCTTGACAGGCAGTGTAAACGGCAAACGCCCGCCGGATGAGATTTTTCCTATGAGCACGTCGGCAAGAGCATTACCACCCTCAGTCCCATTAAACCATGAAATCAACAGTGCTTTTGAGAGAGGATTCACAACATTGAGATCGTTTGGTGCACCGCTGACAAGAATTGTTACAATCTCAGGATTAATCTCAGCGATCTTGCTGATAAGTACATCCTGGCCGGATGGTAATTTTATATTTCTCCTGTCGCTGCCCTCTGTTTCAACAGCACGGTTATCGCCACCGATAAAGAGTACAAGATCAGCTTTTGATGCTGTCTCCAGAGCCTCTTTAGTAAACTTACGGATTGTTAATTCTTTTTCACGTTCCTCCTTCTCCAATTCCTCCGGTGATCTCCTGCGAAACATCCTTCCAAAATCAAAGACTTCAGGTATATAACCCTGTGCGTAAATGATCTCAGCTTTGTCACCGATCCTGTTTTTCAAACCCTCAAGAGGAGTAACCTCATATAAGGTCTTCACACCTGCGCCCATTCCTCCAAGACCCATTGTCTGGGTTGCATTGGCTCCGATAACCGCAATCACAGGCTTCCTGCTCAGGTCGAGCGGAAGGATACCATCATTTTTTAGCATGACAATTGATTTACAGGCAACATCATAGGCTATTTTCTGCTGTTCCGGTTTAGAAGTTACCTCCTTGTTGGCCTGGTCTTCGGGAACCGGTTTGATGGCCATTCTGACCCGTAATATTTCACGTACACGTTTATCGATTACCTCTTCAGGGACAAATCCTGCCTTAACTGAATCGAGGAGCGGCTCGCCCATAAACCTGCTGCCGGGCATCTCAACATTAAGTCCGTTTATTATCGGCTGAACTGTATGATGTACACCACCCCAGTCTGAAATAACTATCCCTGCAAATCCCCATTCATCCCTGAGTATCTTATTAAGCAGCATGTCATTTTCGGAGCACCACCAACCGTCCACTTTATTGTATGCGGCCATAACACCATAAGCATCGGCTTCTTCAATAGCTGCCCTGAACGGAGGGAGATATATTTCGCGCATTGCACGCTCTCCGATTATTACATTTACGTTTCCACGGTTGTTCTCCTGGTTGTTCAGTGCATAATGTTTAAGGCATACCGCCATGCCATTATCCTGGACTCCTTTTGCATAACCAACTGAAAGCCTGGAACTTAAAAACGGATCTTCACTCAGATATTCATAGGTACGTCCCCCCGTAGGTATTCTCTGAATATTGATGGCAGGTCCCAGGAGCATATCCTTTCCACGCATCCTGGCCTCTCGTGCCATACCTGTGCCGTAGGCATAAGCCAGTTCGGGACTCCATGTGGCAGCAAGAGCCGAACCTGTAGGAAAAAATGTTGCTTTATCTGTTTCCCAGCCCAGGGGAGTCCAGCTGTTCGGTTCCATCTCTTCGCGAATACCGAAGGGTCCATCAACATATACCATATCTGTAATACCAAGCCTTTCGATTCCTGCTGATGTAAACATGTATTTACCATGCAGCATGTTTACCTTTTCTTCCAATGTCATCTGTGCAATGATACCGTCTATCTCGTTATCATACTGTAGTAATGCTGATTTATGCATTTTATCTTCGGCACAGCTGACGAGAATTAATGTGCAGATTACTGCACTGATAAGATTTCGATTCATATTTTATTATTATAATTCATAATAGATTTTTATCGATCCGATATTTAATCAAATTTAATCAATTGAGCAAAATAGTCTGGTCTGATTTTTGAGAAAGATTTCCCGGATGTACAACAATGTTGTATCTTTGCAAAAAAGGCATCCACCTTTGTCCCGTCCCGAGTATTCGGGATCGTGACTACGGTGGACAGGCAAGGCGCAGTGCTTTATGAAAAATTTTTTGCCCTGAGCCCTTCGCCCTCTGCCACTTCCTGGGGCTGATCTGGTTTTGACAGCATGAGGGGTGGTATGTAAGCATGCAGGATGT
>CAZKWD010000200.1:0-4753 GCA_964556175.1 uncultured Rikenellaceae bacterium | reverse complement strand
GATGCAAAGAAAACATGTTTTTTTTGATCTGCAAAATAAATTCAGGAAAAACAGGTCATTGAATCCCTGGTATAGAGCGAAGTACTTTTGTTGTATCTTAAAATACGTACCTGATTGAGATAGCCCCGTTTATTCCTCCCCAACCGGTGTATCCTATCAGGTTAAAGGTCGGCAGCAGGTCGAGAGACAGATTCAGCGGTATCTCATCGAACGTATATTCAAGACCGAGAATGGCATCAGCGCCGATTATTGATCCGGTATAAGTATCATCAACGTTGGGATTCATCCCGGCATCCCAGAACCCGGCATGGGCACCAAACCCCCAGAACCAGTTAAGCCCGGGATATTGACCCGTCCAGTGCTCATTCTCATATAATCCGGTAACGACAAAACCTCCCCAGCTGCTGGCAAGGATCCCTTCAAGAGCATTTGTTTTGCTAAGAAAATGTTTGACTGTTAAACCATAAGGCAATCCGCCTCTTAATCCCAGGCTGGTCCTGTAATCCTGTCCGTATGAAGCAATACCAAGAAATGCTGTTAAAAACAATAGTAAAAATATTTTTTTCATGGCTCACATTTTTTTTATTTAAAACTTATAATCAAATCCTTTTATTGTATCACTACTGATCACTGCTGTCTTTTGGCCATTCTGCAAGAGATTTTGACGAAACAGAGGCATCTTCGACTGCTTCCTCAGGGAGAAGAAGAACATTCAGCACCGCTTTGGAGCCGGCAGGAACACTTATTTCAAATCCTGCCATTATTGTACCGGGATTTGGTGCATCATAATCATGTTGAGGAACTGTGCTCCATGTTTTTAATTTAACCTTTGCAGGTTCCGTTACTTTCATCACCAGTTTTTTACCCTCCTTAACAAGTTCAGCCGTATTGTTTCCCGTAATTGTTACATCGGCAGAAGTCAGAAGATTCCAGCGTATTACCGATTCGTTTTCATTGGTTTCCAGCTCATCGCGTACAATAACATACCGGTCGTCAACTATTGCTATCCCCCTTGTTGCACTCTTCAGGTCTTCGCGATATACTGCTGTTATGTCTGTTACGGCATTAAGCATACCATGCTGACCGGAGAATCCGGTTATAGGGGCATATCCATCCACAACCTGAAGTTTTCCGTTGACTGTAAGTGTATTATGTACAAAATTGTTATATCTGAATACCTCCCAGCGTTGTGAGTTTTGCGACATGTTCCACAAATCGACACCTGCCGTTTCCAGAGAATTGTAATTCTGCATGCCGAGATCCATTGCCCATCTCACTCCGTTTGCCTCCATGACAAATGATCCGGCATCCATATGCCCGTGGTTGACCGAAGGAGAACCTCCCTTTAATCCCACAAAAATAGCATCGGGATTCTCCCATGAGGTTCTCATCAGGGCAACTGGATTTTTACCCTGTCCAACCCGGATGTTATATGCAGGAGGAGTTATGTCATTGATAGCCATTCCGTTACTCCAAATAAGAATCGCAGGAAGAAGCCTGTCATTTGATGGTTTATCAGAAAGAAGATAGTGTCGTTCTGACCATAGCAGTGAAGGGTCGTTCAGTTTTTGTGCGAACCAGAACATTGCAGGCTGAAGGCTTCCTCCGGCTCCGCAGTCAGAGTAATTAAAACAGATGCCCGAAGGTCCGGTCATGTTTTCAAGATATGAGGCACTTTTTAAGAATCCTTCGTTCAGTTCAGGATCATACTCTTTTCCAAAGGCTTTTTCCATAGCGGACAGGTACATAACATTGAAGCTTGTTCCGTATCCCCAGTATGAATATCCTTCAGGATAAGCTCCATCGGGCAGGTAATCTTCCATGGGAAGCCGGATTGAACCTGCAGCCCGGTCAATGATCTCGGAGGCCAGCCCCGGATCAGTTTCATAAATGGCAAGGGCACCGAAGGTCATTCCGGCATTGCAAACCTGGTTCCAGTTATGTGATGCAGCAAGCCACCAATTATTGTCCGTATCAAGAGAGGGCACAAGTCCTTTGGTAATAATCGCTTGCCTGATTAGTTTTCGGGATTCTGGCGATAATTCCCTGTAAAGCCAATCGTATCCTATAGAGAGAGCCATGGTCATTTCAGCAACATCCAAAAAATGGGAAGGATTCCAGTCTTCAAATTCAGCAGCGGCCAGCATTTCCATCTCAGCCCGATCCAGATATTTATCTTCAGAAGTCATGCGCCAGGCATAGGAGAGATAAAAGATCCTCCTTAGAGCCTCTCTTGATTTATCAAGCAGTCTTTTCCCGATGAGCTCCCTCTTCACAGGCGGGAGATCACATATTTTTTCACATTCATCAAGTATGAAGTGATGTGTTGCATCCCATATTTCATCAGAGGCGATATTCTTTTTTAGTGCTGACTCTTCTCCTTTGAGAAGCATTATCCTCGGGTGAACGGGGAGTTCATTCTGATTGCAGGACACTGCGATGACCAACAACAAAATCGCCGATACCTTGAACAACAATAAATTAAATCTCATGACAGTTGATTTTAAATGTTTTGCTAAAATAATGTAAAAATTGGTTTATAATATACATGACTTTAAAGTCTTATATTTGCAGGGAGTAAAGACTCCCCGGGCATAATAATGAAAGTTAAATCTCTTATACAGGATTATACAAGCGGGCATTACATAGAGCTGCTTCAAAGTGGTGAACCATTTTTTTCAGCCGTTGAAAAAATCATTGACGGGGCTAAGCATTTCATTCATTTCCAGACATATATCATTGATGAGGATGAAACAGGCATCAGGATCATCAATGCACTTATCAGGGCTGCAAAAAGAGGAGTAAGGACATATCTTCTTCTGGATGCGTTCGGAACAAAATATTTATCAAAAGAGCTTATTGATAGTATTGAAGATTCCGGTATTCTTTTCAGGTTCTTTGCGCCGACATTTATAACAAAGGGATTCCAGCTTAGTCTGAGGCTTCATTCAAAGGTGGTAATGGTTGACGGTGAGGTTTCAATAATCGGCGGAATGAACTTTGCGGACCGATACCATGGTACTCCTGAAAAAAAGGAATGGCTCGATTTTGCACTGCTGATAAAAGGACCGGAATGTGTACATATTCTGTCAATTATTAGAAAATTATGGAACAAAACCTTTCTGTCAAAGGATGAGAAATCGCATGAGGTAATCCAAACCCCGGTAACTTATGATGAAAATATAAAACTCAAGGTCAGGCAAAATAACTGGTACCGTAGAAAAATTGAGATACTGAGGAGCTACAGGAATGCAATAAAGACCGCGGAAAAAAGCATGATTATGTTTGCCAGCTATTTCCTTCCCGGCAGGAATGAACGTAAACTGCTGAGGAATGCAAGCATGAGGGGGGTTGATATAATAATAGTCCTCTCTGCAGAGTCAGATGAACCAATGTTTAAAAGAGCAACCTGTTTTCTTTACGATTTCATTCTGAGGAATAAAATAAAGATCTTTGAATATCTCCCCACAATTCTTCATGCCAAGATTGCCGCGGTCGACGGTAAATGGTGTACCATAGGCAGTTATAATCTGAACCACCTGAGCGACTATGCCAGCGTGGAAATAAATGTGAACGTTTTTGATGAGGGATTTGTAAATAGCTTTGAAGAGATACTGCGTGATATAATAAGGAAAGACTGTCGCCAGGTAATCTTTGAGGAATATAACAGGAGAAGAACCTGGTTCACCAGACTAAGAGGATGGATCTCATACCAGTTGATAAGACTCCTTATGCAGATTACATACCAAAGGACATCAAAACAAAAAAACCAGCCTCCACTGGGATAATGAATAATACAGAACAAGTCAGAATAATTATACTATCTGCCCGGATTAATTGTTGTTAAATTGAATAATTATCACGATGAAGATTGACCTTTTCAATATTTCCAATTTCAAAGTTGACGGGGGTGCTATGTTTGGTGTCGTTCCCAAAGTACTCTGGTCAAGGGTTTACTCCTCTGACGAGAATAACCTGATAGTGCTGACCCTCCGTTCACTTATTATTGAAACCGACAGGCATAAAATTCTTGTCGATACCGGCTGGGGTGATAAACAGAATGCTAAATTTTTCAGTCATGTGCATTTGCATAACGGGGAGGGTATGATTGAGGGCCTTGCCAGGAGGGGCTATAAGCCGGAAGATATAACTGATGTTGTATTGACACACCTCCATGCCGACCATTGCGGGGGTTGTGTAAGGAACAGCAGTCATGGCCCGGGTTATGAACTGGTATTTCCCCGGGCAATATACCATGTAAACAGAACGCAGTGGGAGTGGGCTGCAAAAAATAATCTCAGAGAAGCTGATGCTTTTCTTGAGGAGAATATTAAACCCATTGGTGACAGCGGGCACCTGAATCTGGTTGATGAAGAGGGAGAATTATTCAAAGGGTTTTCAGTCAGGTTCTGCTATGGACATACTCCGGGGCTTATGTTACCTTTAATAGATTATAATGGCAGACGATTGATCTATACCGGAGATCTAATACCAACAATATCACATCTCCCGCTTATCTGGAATATGAGTTATGATATTGATTCACTTAAGACTATAGAAGAGAAAAAGGAAATTCTTGAAGAGGCCCTGGAAAACGATTATATCCTTGTTTTTCAGCATGACGAACATGTAGAATGCTGCAATCTGCAGATGACACCAAAGGGGATTAGGGCTAGAAAAAAATTCAGGTTTGCTGAAATACCCCCTTCAGGGGGTGGTCCCGCTGTGCGGGACCGGGGGTAATTACCCTTTA
>CAZKWD010000199.1:0-4753 GCA_964556175.1 uncultured Rikenellaceae bacterium | reverse complement strand
ATTCAAATGCCTCTTCTGAAAGATATCCGTCGCGGTTAACATCAAAATCTTTATAAACCTCCATTATAGATCTTTCAATAATTGCTTTTAGAAGAGTTTCCTTGCTTCTAAAATAATTATACATCAGCCCTTTTGAAATACCGGCCTGCTGAGCAATTTGATTGATTGTAGTGGCATGATAACCTTCATTTGCAAAATGTTCAAGAGCGGCATCCATTATCAGGTTCCTTTTCTCCACCCTGATCTCCTCAAGCTGCTGTGGCGTTTTTGGTGACATGGCTCTGACTAAACGTTCATTCAATAATACTTCCTTTAAAAACCGTTTATGATTAAACGGTTAGTCAAAGATAAAACAATATTTTTATCAATTCCAAATTTTTTTCATATTTTTTCTTATGAATTAACAAAATGTTATTCCTGTTCCATAAAAAGCATCATTTACTTTATATCTTAACAACAAAAAACTTTTCATATCGTTATTCCGGAAATCTATTATTTAAAATACCTGTTTTAATAATTAAGAAAAGATTTTCTATCTTTATCAATTGTACTTTAAATAGTTTTACGATGGCAAGTCTAAAGTTTCTCCTGGGAATGATCCCCTCAACGGCTAAAATTGAACAGGCCGAAAAGAATCTCATAGCTGAATTTGAAAAGCTAAAAGTTTTTTCCGGTTCTGAAACCCTTAAAAAATATACAGAGCTGAAATATCTGGTCTCTTCTTCCGATTTTATCCAGAAAAAGAAAGAGATAGAATCGCTCAGCTTTAAAAATTCTGAGGAATATTCAAAGGAAAAAGAGTTTCTTTCTCTTCAGAAAGCAAAGGATATAAAGCTATATTTCAAGACTATAGCAGGATCCGAACTCAAAAAATTCAAGGAGCTGGATGGTTCTGACAAGATAACCGGATATGAATCACTGGAGAAACTTGTCGAATCTCTTGAATTCAGGGAAAAAATGAAAACAAAAGAATTCAAAGGATCGAATGATGAAAAAGAGCTGAAGGAATACAAACGTCTCAAAGCAAGTTCTAAAATCAAAGAATATTATACTTTCAAGAAATCAATAGAATATGCCAATTTCCTGAATACTGACGGATCAACAAAGCTTGCAAGGTATAATGAGCTTAAAGATTATGTGGCGTCCGATGAATTCAAGAATAAGAAAGAATATCTGCTTGACAAGAAAAGATTTGAAAAAACCGAGATGTTCAAAGAATTGCAGGAGTATGATAAACTGGCAAAGGACGAAGATATACTCTGGTATTTCAAGGTAAAGGATTCAAATAAATTTGATGTACTGAAAAACAGGGAACTTATTTTCAGTGATGAATTTGAAAGTGAAAATCTCGATACAAATAAATGGCTTACAAACTATTTCTGGGGCGACAAACTGCTTAAAGACAATTATACAGTAGGCAATGACCTCCAGTCATACACTGAAAATGAGAATTTTGAAGTGAGCAATAGTATTCTTAAGATCATTACCAGGCCTCAGAAAAAAGAGGGAAAGGTGTGGAGTGCTGATGGTTTTAAAACAAAGGAATTTGACTTTACTTCAGGAATAATAAACACCGGGAAGAGCTTCCGGCAGCAATATGGAACGTTCTCCGCGAAGGTCAAACTCGGAAATCCGGCTGCAAAAAGCGCCTTCTGGATGCTTGCCGATAAAATAACACCTCACATTGACGTTTGCCGCACTGCAAAAGGGAAAGTGCAGTTTGACTACTTTGCTGCAGTTGAAAAAAAGGCAAAGGGCTCAGTCGGATCAAAATATGCCAAAGATTTCTTCATTTATACCCTGGAATGGACTCCGGATAAGCTGGTCTGGAAAGTAAATGACGTTGAAGCATTTGTACAAACAACAAATGTTCCGCAGGATCCTATGTATATCCTGTTTTCAGGAGGCCTTGACAAACCCATCAGCAGTATGACTGCAATGGAAATTGACTGGGTGAGGGTCTATCAGCCGAAGAAATAACCGCTACATGATATATCAAAAAATTGTAGAGCCGTTGCATGCAACGGCTCTACTAATCATTTGTAACATTTCACTGAGAAATCCGTCTTTGCATTGTAACCCGGTTTATGACAGTAGAAGAATATAACATATCTGTTTCAGAATTCGCTGATTCGGTGTATCGGTTCATCCGTGCAGATATAAAGGATGAAGACCGGGCAAATGATATTGTCCAGGAGAGTTATGAAAAGCTCTGGCGACAAGTAGCTGAAATAGAATATGTTGTAGTAAAATCATGGCTGTTTTCCACAGCTTACCATACTATGATTGATATTATCCGGAAGGAAAAGAGAATGATAACGGTTGAAGAATACGGGGAATCGGATCTTTCATACGAAAAACAATATACCGATCTGAATGAAATACTCCACTCTGCACTTGAACGTCTGCCGGAACAGCAGCGAAGTGTGATACTGCTGCGTGATTATGAGGGGTACAGTTATAAAGAGATCGGAGAGATAACAGGATTAACCGAACCACAGGTAAAAATTTACATTTACCGTGGCAGGGTCGCCTTAAAGAATTACATAGGTAAAATAGAAACTGTGTTATAACCATGAAGCCTGACAGATCAAATTATGAAATATGGCTTATTGACTGGCTCGACGGTAACCTTGACGGGGAACAGGCTGAATTGCTTATGGCCTTCCTTGAAGATAATCCTGATCTTAAAGAAGAGGTTGATTCACTGGCTGCAACACGGCTTTCACCGAAAAAGGATAAGCCTTTCCGAGAAGATCTGCTTAAAAAAACCTCATCGGATCTTCCCTCCTCTCAGATTGAATATCTGTCAGCTGCTTACCTCGAAAATGATCTTTCATCCTCTCAGGTAAAAGAACTTGAAGAGAATCTGTCGCAAAATTCAGAAAACAGAAAAATTTTTGATGCAATTCAGAGAACCAGGCTGAAACCTCCTGTGGTTTACTACAAACATAAGAACCTTTTAATAAAGGAGACCCGTGGAAAGAGGATCTTACGTTTCACACTGACAGGTTTAAGTGCAGCAGCTGCAGTTGCCATCCTGATTATCAGCTTTATTGCACTGCCCCGTTTTTTGACTTCTGAAAATGAAGAGTTAGCCCTGAACTCAATAAATGACACTATTTTTCTGCAGCAGGCGAAAATTTTTGTGTCGCCTGAAAATATTGTTCCCGGGAAAAAGCAACAGTCAGTTGAGGTTGACAAGCCTGTCTATTCAGAAATCCATGTACCTGAATCCCACGAAATAAATATTGCGCCAGCAACTCTGGTGTCAGTTGATTCTGTCCTTTTACAGGCAAGAACTATGGAATACATGACAGCGAAAGTTCCGGATATTTCGGGTGTTGAGATAACCAGGGAACTGCCGGCTGTTACACTGGTTGCTTCAAATATTGTTATCAGTGAATCTATTGACTATGATTACGGAAGGGGCAGGATAAGCAGATTCATTGCCAGCACTTTTCGTGAAAAAGTACTTAAAACCGAGGAATTTAATGATTCTCCACTTAAAACATATGAAATTGCCGGGGCAGGGATTGACGGTTTAAACAAATTGCTTGGCTGGGATATGGCGCTGGTAAAAACAACCGATGAAGATGGAGAGCTGAGATCATTTTATTTCAGCTCACGAGTGCTGAAATTCAATACTCCTGTCAGAAAACCGGAACCCTCACTGTAACTTTCTCAGTATGCTTTACGTCACAGCATCAGAAACATTTAAAAAACAATCATGAAAAGAATAGGTATAATATTATTGCTTGGTGCATTCCTAAACCAGGGATTCAGCCAGGAAGAAGATGTTGTAACCAGGGAACCGGTACCCCAAAAAGCTCTTTCAGATACAAACAATATGACGAGGGTCATCATTGGCAGGGAGCTGATAGTCGTTGAAGATGACGAAGATGCCATCAATATAAAGGTAGGGAACCGGGGTGTTACGATACTGGAATCTCTTGAAGAGGGAGAATCAAAGGTTAATTTTGAAAAATATGAAAAAGATGAGGAGGATACAATTGAGGAGAGTTCCGGGGGGTTTGAATACTACAGGGATCCGGATGAAGACAAAGAGCATGAGAAGGCCCGCCGGAGAAGTCATTTCAAGGGCCACTGGTCAGCTTTTGAAGCAGGTCTGAATAATTATCTTACAGCAGATAACAGTCTGACTCTGCCGGAAGAGATCGATTACATGAATCTCCACTCATCAAAATCAATGAATTTCAACTTTAATTTTTCGCAAATGAGTGTTGGCTTTACCAGGCATTTCGGTATAGTAACCGGACTTGGTTTCAGATGGAATAACTACAGATTTGACGGAAATAACAATATCCAGAAAGGAGTGGACGGAATAATAGAAATGCTCGATCCTGGTAATATCCTTAAGAAATCAAAGTTATCAACGGTGTATCTCAGTCTTCCTTTATTGCTTGAACTTCAGATACCTGCCGATTATCATCGTCTTAACATTGCTTTCGGGCCGATTGGTGCGGTAAAGATTTATTCAAGTTCAAAAATGATCTATGAAGATGGCGATAAAGTCACTTCCGACAGTGACTTCAGCCTGAATATGCTTCGTTATGGCGCCACAGCCCGTGTGGGATTTGAGAACTTCCATCTTTACGGAACCTATTATATGACTCCCCTTTTTAAACCCGGCAAGAGCCCCGGAGGAGTCGAACTCTTTCCATTTGAGGTAGGCATCGCATTCACTGTTGACTGACAATCATTTCATTCCCTCTCGATATACGGGTAGAAA
>CAZKWD010000198.1:0-4755 GCA_964556175.1 uncultured Rikenellaceae bacterium | reverse complement strand
GCACTTGTATAATTATTTTTCAGGATGATATCGTACAGAAGCTGCCCGTCAACAGCAGGGACATTCATATCATACCATTGTCTTGAACGGCTGTTCAGGAATTTTTTTACCTTCTCATCAAGTTCCGGATTCTCCTTTTTTGTCTGGGCTGAAACCTGCAGATTTATGAGGCTTGATCCCAGTAAAATAACCATCATAATTATTGAAAATTTTCGTCTCATCATGCTATAAAAGATTAATTTCTGAAACAAATCTATAACTATTTGACATTTCACGATTGCATACCATTCCAAAAAAATGTTAAATCAAGAGTCTAATTAATAAGTGAATATTTTTTTTGCATAACTTTCTGATAATATTTGCAAAACAACACATCATTAATATTTATTAAAATTGAAAAAAGGATTTAAAAACTATTATCTCCTCCTGGTAATAACAATCCTGGCACTGTTCAATGTTATTCTCCACCTGGTTGTATCGTATAATCTTGAATATCATCGGGATGAGCTACTATATTTTTCACTTGGCATGCACCCTGGTTTTGGTTATGCCACAGTCCCACCGCTTATAGGATGGATAGCCTGGCTGATGCAGAATATTTTCGGATATACACTTTTTGCAGTCAGGATCTTCCCGGCATTACTGGGCGGTATAATGGTCTTCCTGATATCTGCCATTGCTAAGGAACTGGGCGAATCTGCTTACTCCAGGATCCTTGCCGCAATAGGAATTATCATTTCAGGCTTTGGTCTGAGAACATTCCTTTTGTACCAACCTGTTCACATTGATCTGATATATATTAATGATGAACTTGGTGAAGATGTTAAAGATCTTTTCAGAAAAATAACAAATGTCGGAAGCAATGCAAATCCTGACGCCAGGGAATATGGAACCACGGTTTATCTGTGCGAGGATCCCGTAATGAGTTTTAATGATTTCTGGAACGAAAGGATCTCAGAATTTAGACAGGATAATTAGTCTTTTAAATCGATGAAAATATAAGATAAACCCGTATTATTTTTTAATTTTATGGCTGGAATATAACAGGTATTAATCAATCACTTAAAGAAAAATGAATTTTTCAGATTTTGTAACACATCACGGTAAAAGAGTTAACAAAGAGGCCTTTTTTCACCTTATACAGGTATCAAGGACCGACAAAAATATAAGTAAACAAGAATATGAACTTCTTCATAAAGAGGGAAGGAAGTTCGGGCTTACCGATCCTGAGATTGACAGGCTGATAGCGTCTGAAAGAGATCATCACTATCATCAGCCATACAGTCTTCAGGATAAATTTGAACATCTCTACCAGGTTGCCCAGATGATCCTTGCTGATGAGGTTGTTGATGAAAGCGAAAGGAGAATGATTCGAAAATTTGCCATAGAGGCAGGATTCAACGATAAAACCATCGAAAAACTGATTGATTTGCTTTTAAGGGGGGTTAAGAATAATGAATCTGAAGAGGACCTGCTGAAAGAATTCAGGAAGAAACACCTGTTCAAAGACTGAGTGTAGTTAGGGAATAAAATTCCTCGCTGTCAAAAAAATTTGTTTAGCATCTAAACAATTCTTAATTTTGTTTAGCATCTAAACAAATATATCATGAACACCGAATTACAATTTTTAATTGACCAGTTTCTGAGGATCCTGCATCTCTATTCTGTTATTTCACGTCGGCCGGCTGACTATGGGACAGGTGACCTGCTCTATTTCACAGAGATACATACCATTTCTACCCTGGGGAAGAACAAGGAGATAAATATGACGCGCCTGGCAGAAAAAACGGGTGTTACAAGAGGAGCTGTATCACAAACAATAAGGAAATTAGTAAGCAAGAACCTTGTTGTGAAATCCAACACCAATAATAAGAAGGAGTTTAACCTGAGACTAACCGAAAAAGGACAGGTTGCCTATAATGGACAGAAATCATTTCATAGAGAGATCTTCACATTTGCTGAAACTCTTTATGAAAAAGGTTCATTACGCGACAGGGAAATGGTAACAGGACTCTTTGAGGCAATAATTTATAATATGAAACAGAGATTGAAAGCCCAGGAAGAGTCTAAAAACAAAGAACCATGAAAACAAGGATATACCTTATTCTTTTATTGATTCCTTCATTGGTCAGCGGGCAGCCGGTACTGAATGATTATATCAGTTACGGTCTCGAAAATAATCTTGCGCTGAAACAAAAGCAATCGGATTATGAAATAAGCCTGGAGGCACTTAAGGAGGCACGTGGATTGTTTTATCCCGGGATAAGTTTTAATGCACGTTATACAGTCTCTGAGGGTGGTCGTGTGATTGATTTTCCGATTGGCGACCTATTAAACCCTGTCTATGCCACACTCAACAGCCTAACATCAACAAGCCTCTTTCCGGTGGTTGATAACCAGCAGATAAAATTCCTGAGGCCTACGGAACATGAGACAAAAGTAAGACTTGTTCAGCCTCTGTTCAATCCGGATATTTATTACAATTCAAAAATCAGGAAGGAAATGACTTTCATCGGGGAAATGGATATCGACCAGTATAGAAGGGAACTGAAGGCCGAAATAAAAAAGGCATATTATAATACTGTAATGTCAGATGCAATACTCAATATGCTGACTGACACTCGCAGTCTCCTGGAGGAAAATGTAAGGGTAAACAAAAAACTTATAGATAACGATAAAGTAACTGCCGACTATGTGTACCGTTCCGAAGCAGAACTCGACAAATTTGATCAGGAGCTTCAAAATGCAGGGAAGAACAGAAAAATTGCCTTTGCCTATTTTAATTTCCTGTTAAACAAGCCATTAATCGATTCTATTATTATTCAACATCCGACAGTATTTCCATCATTGTTACAATTAACGGGTAACTATACCTTAACTGCCCTTGAGAACCGGGAGGAGATCAGGAAACTTGAAAATTACGAAAAAATATCAGGTCTCCAGGTAAAGATGAACCAATCGCAGAAACTGCCCGACCTGTATGCAGTTGCCGACTACGGATTTCAGGGCGAGAAATATGAATTTAACAATGAACAGGATTATATACAGGCATCTGCGGTTCTTACCTGGAATCTTTTTGAGGGATTCACCAACAAAGCACGGATAAGGCAGGCAATCATACAGAAAGAAATAGCTAAAACCAGGCTTGAAGAGGTGAAAAGGCAGATCGAACTTCAGGTCATGGATGCACTAAGTGAACTGTCAGCTGCAGATAAGGGAATCGTCGCAGCAGAGAGCCAGCTGAAAAATGCCCGCGAGAGTTACAGGATCGTGGAAAAAAAATATGGTGAAGGGCAGGCAAGCCTGATCGAGTATATTGATGCAAGAACAAGCATGACGCAAGCCGGTGAAAATCTTATAATTTCAAAGTCTCAGTATCTGTCAGCATTTGCTGAATTTGAAAAAATAACCGCTATGGGAATAACAGAATAAATATTTCATTATGAAGAGAATAATATTTTTAATATGCTTCTTCCTCTTTTTGTCTTCAGGATGCAAACATAATACTGAGGTAAGTCCGAAGGAGGAGATTACAAGAGTAAGAGTCATGAAAATTGCTCCTGAGGCAACATCTGCTTCCATACATTCAACAGGAATTCTGGTATCTGCTGAAGAGATGAAACTCGCCTTTAAAACGGGAGGCATTGTTGCAAGTGTCAAAGTAAACGAAGGAGACAATGTAAAAAAGGGAGATATTCTTGCAGAGCTTAATCTGTCTGAGATAAATGCCAATGTGAATCTTGCCCGGAACGGGTATGAAAAGGCCCTGCGCGACTGGACCCGTGCAAAAAGTCTTTACAGCGATACCGTTGCTACTCTGGAACAGTTTCAGAATGCAACAACAGCTCTTAATGTTGCAAAGTCGAACCTTGAAATTGCAGCTTTCAACCTCACTCATTCCACGATTAAAGCTCCGGACGAAGGTATTGTGCTCAAGCAGCTTGTGAAGGAAAACGAACTTGTTGCCGCAGGTTACCCGGTATTTCTTTTCGGTGCAAAAGGAAAATTCTGGAAGGTGAAATCAGGGATTTCCGACAGGGATGTTGTAAGGATCAATACCGGTGATTCAGCAGTTGTTATTTTCGATGCATGGCCCGGTGTTAAGTTTCCAGCCTTTGTCGACCAGGTGAGCGAAATGGCCGATCCAATGACCGGCACATATGAAACAGAGCTGAGCCTTGACGGAATGGGATACAGACTGGCATCAGGCTTTGTTGCGGGGGTCGACATATTCCCGGTACGTAAACAGGATCTTACTTTAATTCCTGTAGGTGCTGTTGTTGAGGCAGAAGGGGGACAGGGCTTTGTATATTATGTTACTGACTCCGGAACAGTTAAAAAAACAGGAGTTGATATTGTAACAATTTCGGGTTCCGATGTAGCAGTAAAAGATATTCCGGAAGGTATCAATGAGATAATAACCGAAGGAGCTGCCTATGTTAAAGAGGGTATGAAAGTGGAAATAGTAAAATAAGATAATACAATATAACAATGCAAAAGACAATGTACTCATCCCCCCGACCCCCTTCTCTGCGATGCAAAGAAGGGGGAGAAATAAAGGCATATAATTTATTATCAGTTATTTAATAATTAAAAACTTCCCCCTCTTTGCGTAAGCAGAGAGGGGGATCAAAGGGGGTGAGTACGTGTAATAACCAGACAAGTATAACTACATATAAATGCTTGGTTTAATTTATGTCAAATGAAAATATCCGAATTATCAGTAAAAAACTACCAGTTCACCATAGTTGTCTT
>CAZKWD010000197.1:0-4789 GCA_964556175.1 uncultured Rikenellaceae bacterium | reverse complement strand
TCATTATCAGACTTTCTAAAAGATAAAAGAAAGAAATTGAATCTTACTCAGCAGCAACTGGCAGAAAAAGCTGGTGTGGGACTACGCTTCATCCGTGATCTTGAACAAGGAAAAACTACACTCAGGATGGATAAAGTAAATCAGGTATTAAAGCTTTTTGGGCAGGAACTGGGACCACAACCAATTAACCGGGATAAACTTATAAATAAATGAGAAAAGCAAAAGTCTACATGCATAAAGAACTGACGGGTTATTTAACTGAAACCGAGGATGGTTATTCATTTTTATATGACATAAATTACTTAACCGGATCAACAGCTAAACCAGTCAGCTTAACACTTCCTTTACAGGATAAACCTCACGTTAGCAAAACGTTATTCCCTTTTTTTGATGGATTGATTCCTGAAGGATGGTTACTGGAAATTGCTGAAAAGAACTGGAAATTGAATGCTCGTGACCGTATGGGTTTGTTACTTGCCTGTTGCAGAGATTGCATTGGGGCCGTTGGTATTGAAGAAGATAACTCTTAATTTCAGATTATGAGAAGATGTTTATATTGTTACGATGAATTAGGAGAAGAAACATCCGAATTTCATAAGGCATGTTCCAGAAAAATATTTGGAACACCTACACCTCCTGAATTACCATATTCAGAAGATCAAATGCTGCAGCTTGCTGAAAAAGTAATTAAATCTAAGTCAACTGTTACAGGAGTGCAGCCAAAATTATCCCTGCACATAGAGAAGATGGCAAAAAAGGATGAACCTCAAAGGTTTACAATCGTGGGACTTTGGGGTGGTTACATTTTAAAACCACCAACAAAACAATACAAATTTCTTCCTGAACTTGAAGATCTTACAATGCATCTGGCAGAAATATCAGGTATAGAGGTGGTTCCCCATTCTCTGATTAGATTGAGTTCAGGGAAACTTTCATACATAACTAAACGGATTGACAGAAGAAATGAAAAAAAGATTCACATGGAAGATATGTGTCAGCTGACAGAGAGGTTAACGGAACAAAAATATAATGGATCGCATGAACAGATCGGGAAAGCCATTGTCAAATATTCGGAAAATCCAGGATTAGATATAACTAATTTTTTTGAACAGATCTTGTTCTCATTCCTGACAGGCAATGCAGATATGCATTTTAAAAATTTCTCTCTGATTGACAATCCGGATATAGGATATATATTAAGTCCGGCATATGATATGGTAGCGTCCAGTCTCGTGGTGGAAGGAGATGACGAAGAATTAGCTTTGACTTTAAATGGTAAAAAGAAAAAAATCAGAAAGACAGACTTTATTGAAGCGATAACCAGATTTAATATTGATGTAAAAGCTATTGAAAACATATTCAATAAATTCAGAACTTCAGTAGAGAAGTGGAGTGATTTCATTGATATTAGTTTTCTTCCTGAAGACATGAAAAGATCCTACCATGACCTGATTAAAGAGCGATTTGACAAGATCTATACTGCTTGATTGGATTATTGGTGTGAAATAATAGCCATACATTTAACATTATGTTTCAATACAAAAAAAAGACTGCTCATGTTAGTCAAAGTCAGGGAAAGAGAAACAATTTTTACGATCAGCTTTGCTGTGCTGATGGTTGGCAGTCCTTCCGTGAATGCTCAATCGAATTACAAACTTGCTAATAAAATCCACGTTGGTGGTGACGGAGGCTGGGACTATCTGTGCGTTGATGAGATAAATAGCAGAATATTTGTATCTCATTCATCTATTGCTCAGGTTATTGATATTAAAACCCAAAAACTGGTCGGTACAATACCGGACACAAAAGGGATTCATGGAATTGCCATAGCGAATGATCTGAATAAAGGTTTTACGAGTAACGGGCGTGATTCATCTATGACCGTTTTTAATCTTAAAACGCTTGAAATAATTACAAAAATAAAAGTGAACGGCCAAAATCCTGATGCGATATTATATGACAGTTTTTCAAAGAGGGTATTTACAGGTAATGGAAGAAGTGCAAGCTTTTCAGTGGTCGATGCTGTAAACAATAAGGAAATTGGTGTAATACCACTTGATGGCAAGCCGGAAGCCATTGTCACTGACGGAAAGGGGAAAATCTATGTAAATATCGAAGATAAAAGTCTTATTGATGTAATTGATGCCATTGAACTGAAAGTAATCAGCCGCTGGCCAATCGATCCGGGAGAAGAACCCACCGGATTAGCCCTGGACAATCAGGCTCATTTGCTGTTCAGCGTATGTGGTAATAAGTTAATGGTGGTTGTTGATGCAATAACCGGTAAAGTAATCACAACTCTTCCGATCGGAGAAGGATGTGATGGTGCAGCTTTCGATCCCATGTACAAACGTGTATATTCATCCAATGGAGAGGGGACAATGACTGTTGTTCAGGAAGGGAACGACAATACTTTTAAAGTGCTTGAAACTGTTACCACACAACCGGGAGCAAGAACTATTACTATCGACAAGACTTCACACCACTTGTATATGACAACTGCAGAGTATGAATCAGCAGCAACCGCAGAAAACCGACGGCCACCTGTAAAAACTGACTCATTCTTAATTCTGGATATTGAAACACTGAAGTAATTGTTGCTTATTCTCATTTACCAGGAAGCATTCAAAACGAACAACAAAAAAATACCCTGGACTTGATCTTATCTCTTCATGGTCAGTTTTAACAATCCCGGTAAAATAATAAGCAATAAAGGTAATGCCATGATTAATCCGCCGATAACAGCGATTGCCAGAGGCTGGTGCATTTGTGCACCTGTACCCAATCCAAGAGCCAGCGGAGCAAGTGCTACAATAGCCCCTGTTGCAGTCATTAATTTAGGCCGTAACCGGGCAGAAATTGCATAAATCAAAGCACCCGAGACATCTGAATTCTTTAACTCTGTTAAGAACTGCTGAATTGTAAAAATGGAGTTTTCGCCTATAATACCGACAATCATTATTAAACCTGTATAACTGCCTACATTTAAGGGAGTGTTTGTTATAAACAGTGCTGCAATTCCTCCGGCAATGCCTAATAAGCTTATGAATATTACTATTGCTGATAATTTCAGGCTTTTAAACATAAAAAGAACTATGATAAAAACCAACAATCCGCTTATAATCAAGATTTTAAGCAGCTCGGCAAAAGATTGTTGCTGTTCAGCATACGAGCCGCCGTATACAATCTGGTAAGTGGTTGGCAGTTCAATTCCGGCAAGTTTCTTTTGTATTTCCTTCATCACACTACCAAGATCCCTCATATCAAGCCTTGCGGTAACAACACCCATAGTCTGAAGATTTTCTCTCTGTATTTCCGAGACGCCGCTTTGGATTGATAATTCTGCAAATTTTTCAAGAGGCAGATAATCACCGGAAGATGTACTTATTAATGTCTTTCTGATCTTTTCAAAAGGTGTTTTATTGCTCAGAGGATAGATCAGCCTGATATCGGTAAATTGTTCTTTTTCAGGTATTGAACCGATGACTATACCTCCCAGGTGGATCTCAGCCTGGGTCTGCAAGTCTGATGCTGAAAAGCCATATTGTTTAATAATCCCTTCTTTCGGAACAATCTTCATAACAGGTCCTGAGACAATAATACCGTCAAAAACATCGGCGGTTCCTTCTACAGTATTGACACTATCTGCAACCTGTCTTGACAGTTCTTCCAGCTTATCATGATCATCCCCGAAAATCTTGATCTCTATTGGCTGGACACTTTTCATCAAATCTCCAAGCATATCTGTAATTACCTGACCAAAATCAGCGATAAGAGCAGGAACAGCACTTTCGACTTTTTCCCGTATATCATCCGCGACCTCCTCAGTTGTACGCTTCCTGTTTTTATCCAGCTCAATAAGATAATCGCCGCTGTATGGTTCTGTGATGAAAAATCCCATTTCAGTTCCGGTACGGCGTGAATATGTTTTTACCTCAGGGATGGTTTCTGTAATCTTATCCACTTCACTCAATATTCTGTCGGTTTCTTCAAGAGATGTACCGGGAGGAGTTGTATAATCGAGGACGATTGATCCTTCGTCCATCTCAGGCAGGAAGCCTGTAGGGAGTTTTGGCATTATATAAACAATACTTAGGATAAGCATAATGATTAAAGCGCCACTGATATAAGGCCTGGATATAAAAAACTCAATCCATTTATGGGTTTTAACTTTATGGATTTCGGTATTTTTTACAAGTGGTTTATCCCGGGAGAGAAGCAGGTAGATCACAGGCAAGCCGATCCAGGTAATTATAAACGAACATAGCAAAGTGATTATCATTGTCATTGTCAGGATCTTAAAATAAGCTCCTGCTATACCTGTCATCAGTTCAAACGGGATAAGAATAACAATAGTAGCAAGTGAGGAACTGACCATTGCCGGAAACAAAAAACCTATAGCTTTACCTACAAGTTCTTTCGGCATCCTGTCAGGAAACTCTTCATGTGTCCTGTGAATCTGTTCAACTACAATAATTGCATCATCAATAATCAATCCTATGGAAGCCGCGATAGCCCCAATTGTCATTATGTTAAAATCATATCCAAGGAAACCAAGTGTGATAAAAGTAAGAGCCAGGGTAAGAGGAATAGTAATTAAAATAACCGCACTTGCTTTAAGGGAACGCAGGAAAATTACCACAACTACAATCGCAAGTAACAATCCTATCCAAAGGACATCAATTATGCTTCTGATGCTGTCATTTACAAACTCTGCCTGGTTATAATAAGGTTTTAAAGTAACATCTTCAGGCAATATTTTTTCCAGTTCCCTGACCTTGACAGAAAC
>CAZKWD010000196.1:0-4798 GCA_964556175.1 uncultured Rikenellaceae bacterium | reverse complement strand
TCTTACCAATGTGTATTTTCCACTGCTTTTTGAATTGCGTGAGTCTCTGGCTTCACTGGCCGATGAGTGGAAAGATATTCCTATGCTCGCAAGAACCCATGGACAGCCGGCGTCACCAACCCGGCTTGGTAAAGAAATTTCAGTTTTCATTGCCAGGATTGACGAACAATCAAAATACTACGGACAGATTCCCTATTCAGCCAAATTCGGTGGGGCAACCGGCAATATGAATGCCCATAAAATTGCTTATCCTGATATTGACTGGGTAACATTTGCAAATAATTTTGTTAACGAGGAGCTTGGTTTAACGCGATCTTATCCCACAACACAGATAGATCACTACGACAACATGGCGGCTTTGTTTGATAACATGCGGAGAATCAATGTAATACTTATTGATCTTGCAAGAGATATGTGGAGCTATATTTCAATGGACTATTTCCGGCAAAAGATTAAAAAAGGTGAGATAGGGTCCTCAGCAATGCCTCATAAGATTAATCCGATAGATTTTGAAAATGGTGAAGGCAACCTGGGATATGCAAATGCCATTTTTGGTCATTTATCAGAAAAATTACCCATATCAAGGCTGCAACGCGACTTATCCGATTCGACTGTGATACGTAATATAGGTGTCCCGGTAGGGCATTCGGTACTCGCCTTCAATTCAATTCTCAAGGGACTGAATAAGCTTATTGTAAATACAGATAAGATAAGAAGCGACCTTGATAATAACTGGGTAGTGGTGGCTGAAGCTATCCAGACAATTTTACGCAGAGAAGGCTACCCTAATCCTTATGAGGCACTGCTCGACCTCACCCGTACCGGCCAGGTGATTTCAAAAGAAGCGATACATTCCTTTATTGATAACCTTGATGTAAGTGCGACGGTAAAGGAGGAGTTAAAGGCTATAACTCCCTTTAACTATACGGGTTTCTAAACCGACGATATTACGATGAACAAAATAAAACTGCTGCTGAAATATATCAGGCCCTATAGAAGGCCTGCTTTTAATAGTGTAATATTTAATATTCTCAGTGCTCTGTTTGCTCTTGTATCCTATACCCTTGCAATTCCATTTTTGAAAATCCTGTTTAACAGGGTGGAGAGTGTGCCCTATCCCGGTGAATTTCAAATGACGTTTGAATACGCGAGTGAATTTTCCAGATACTATTTATCAATGTTCATAGAGAAGAACGGACCGGTAGGAGCCTTACTGCTGGTGAGCCTTATTTTTATTGTAGCCAGCATCCTGAAGAATGGTTTCGTCTTTCTTGCAAACAACAGCATGGCATATATCAGATCCTGTACGGTACGCGACTTAAGAAAAAAAATGTACAACAAGGTGCTTAATCTGTCATTATCATATTTTACCGATGCCCGTAAAGGAGATTTAATGACCAGGGTTTCGAATGATGTACAGGAAATAGAAATATCAGTAATGTCTTCATTAACAATGATTTTCAGGGACCCTATGTACATCATAATTTTTGTTGTATACCTGTTTATCAGCAGTTACCAGCTTACATTGTGCGCTCTTTTACTGTTACCTGTCAGCGGTTGGCTCATAGGACGGGTTAGCCGGACATTACGGTCATCATCAATTATTCAGCAGGAGAATCTGGGACGACTCTTGTCGGTGGTAGAGGAAACTCTTACAGGGCTCAGAATCATAAAGGGATTCAATGCCGAAAAGAAGATGAAAGAACAATTCGATACAACAAACAAAAAGTACTCAAAAACATTCAAGAGAGTAATACGCAGGCATTACATGGCGCTCCCGCTAAGTGAGTTCCTGTCAACGATAGTGATCATTGTTCTGATGTATATCGGGGGGATACTTGCCCTCAGGGGGGGAGGAAATATGACACCTGACAGGCTTATAGCCTATCTTATTATCTTTTCACAGATCATACAGCCTGCAAAAAATATTGCAACGGCATGGTTCAGCATACAGAAGGGAATGGCATCAATCGACAGGGTAGATCAGATACTTGAGGCCGAGGTAAAAATCAACGAAAAGGAAAATGCTCTTCCGATTAAGGAATTCAATGATTCAGTGGAGTTCAGAGGTATATGGTTTGCATATAACAACGAACCGGTACTTCAGGATATTAAACTTGTGATAAAGAAGGGCCAGACAGTAGCGGTGGTTGGTAAGTCGGGAGCCGGTAAATCGACACTGGCTGATCTTCTTCCACGGTTCATTGACCCTGACAATGGCTCTATACTCGTTGACGGTAAAGATATCAGTGATCTCAAAATAAAAGACCTTCGTCATCTACTCGGTATTGTAAGCCAGAATCCAATACTTTTCAATACGTCATTTACTGAAAACATAGCTTTTGCTCTCGATACATTCGATATGAAGGATGTTGAAAATGCTGCCCGTATTGCAAATGCTCATGAATTTATTATGGAAACTGAGCATGGATATGACAATACGGTTGGAGAGGGCGGAAATAAGCTGAGCGGGGGACAGCGGCAGAGGATTAGCATTGCAAGGGCAATAATGGCAAATCCGCCTATCCTTATCCTCGATGAGGCAACATCTGCCCTGGATACCGAATCGGAACGTCTTGTCCAGGATGCAATACTTAAACTGATGGAGAACAGAACATCAATAGTGATAGCACACAGGTTGTCAACAATTCAGCATGCTGATGTGATAGTGGTTATTGATGATGGCAAAATTGTTGAAAAGGGTACACATGACGAACTGATAGGGAAAGAGAATGGATTTTATGCAAAACTGCATAGTTTTCAGGCTATCTGATAGTTGAAATAGGTTGAATTCTAAAAGTTCCCCTCCTGGGAGGGTTGAATTCTAAAAATTCCCCTCCTGGGAGGGGTAGGGGTGGGTTCGGTTCGGTTTTAAAGGCTATAAGATATATATTTGATATACAGTAAGATGATTAAAAATATTACTATTATTCTGATCATTCTGAGTATGATTCTTACCTCTGCTTCTTTCAAGGATAAGAAGGCAAAGCATACATTTAAATTCAGCGAGACGGAATTCCTGCTTGATGGCGAACCATTCCAGATAATAAGCGGAGAGCTGCATCCTGCCAGAATACCTTCTGAATACTGGAGGCACAGAGTTAAAATGGCAAAGGCAATGGGGTGTAATACAATATCAGCATATATCTTCTGGAATTACCACGAACAGGAAGAGGGAGTATATGATTTTTCGACCGGCAACAAGAATATCAGGGAGTTTATTGAGATAGTGCAGGATGAAGAGATGTGGCTTATTGTAAGACCCGGTCCCTATGTATGTGCCGAATGGGAGCTTGGAGGAATACCTCCATATCTCCTGCGGACTCCTGATATAAAACTAAGGAGTTTGGATTCAAGGTATATGGAGGCGGCTGAAAGATATATGGCAAGACTGGCGGAAGAGATAAAACCTTACATGATAACAAACGGTGGTCCTATACTGATGATACAGGTTGAAAATGAATTTGGGAGCTATGGAAATGACAGGGAATATTTGTCAAGATTAAGGGAGGTTTGGCTAGAGAACGGAATAGATGTACCTGCATTTACTGGTGACGGTCCCACAATAAAAATGCTCGAAGCAGGGACTCTTTCGGGTTGCGCTGTAGGACTTGATTCAGGAAGTTCTGAAAGTGACTTTGAACTTGCCAGGAAAATAAATCCGGGAGTACCTGTTTTCAGCAGTGAAACATATACCGGCTGGCTTACACACTGGGGGGAGGAGTGGGCCAGACCTGATACGGCTGAACTACTTAAAGAGGTTAAATTCCTGATGGACAACAGGAAATCATTTAACCTGTATGTCATTCACGGAGGCACCAGCTTTGGATTCACAGCAGGCGCGAATTCGGGACAAAAAGGTTATGAGCCCGCTGTCACAAGTTACGACTACGATGCCCCGATAGATGAACAGGGAAATCCGACACCAAAATATATGGCACTCCGCAAACTGATAGGGTCTTATCTCCCGGGGAAGGAAAAACTGCCTGATATACCTGACTCCATACCGGCAATAGAAGTCCAGCTGATATTTCCTGCCCATTTTACATCTATATGGGACAATCTCCCCGGACCTGTTATTTCGGAAAAGCCACTGACATTTGAAGCTTACGGGCAGGATTATGGTTTTATCCTGTACAGGACTGAACTGAGAGATAAGAAAAGCGGAAAACTAACTGTTACCGGTATCCATGATTATGCAACGGTCTTTCTTGATGGCGAGTACCTGGGTAACCTTGATCGGAGGGAAGCTGTTGATACAATAACTATTCCCGAAACCTCTTCGGCCAAACCGGTTCTTGAATTGCTTGTAGAAGGTATGGGAAGAATAAACTATGGCCCTGATCTGCATGACAGGAAAGGCATAACCGGCAATGTTATACTTGATGAGACAACACTGGATAATTGGCAAATCTATAATCTGCCAATGGATCATAAGTTTATTTATGACCTGCGATCCTCAGGCAAAAATATTAATAAGCCCGGTCTCTTTTTTAAGGGTAATTTTTCACTTGCTTATACCGGCGATACTTTTATCGATATAGCAAATTATAAAAAAGGCATTGTCTGGGTTAACGGACACAATCTTGGACGCTACTGGGGTATAGGTCCGCAGAAAAGGCTCTTTTGTCCTGCATCGTTCATAAGACCGGGAATGAACGAGATAATTATACTTGACCTGCATCTAACTCAGCCTAAGCCTGTTGCAGGAATGCCCACAATGGAATAAATAGTGGCGAAAGGAAGAGAGTGGAAGGTTGTATATTGCTTAGTTGATGCCGAACAGCCTACAGATGTG
>CAZKWD010000195.1:0-4799 GCA_964556175.1 uncultured Rikenellaceae bacterium | reverse complement strand
TGAAAGGCATCAGGTCGAATGTGCTGCTTCTGTAAGTTGCATTATCTACCTGAGAGCTATCCTCTATGAATTTTTCGACGGAATGGTAAAGAGGGAATAACCCGTTAAGTGTTGTAAATATGAATTTACCTTTTTGTTTTAACGATTTTGTTACATTTTTGAGAATTTCATAATTCATTTCGTCAGTTTCCATAAGGGGGAATCCGCCTTCACAAAGCATGATTGCTGCATTAAAGTCCTGTTTGAAAGGCAGATCTCTTGCATCGTAATTCAGGAATTCAATGGTCAGGTTGCCGGCTTTTGCTTTATCCTTTGCAATCCGCAGCATTGAATCTGATAAATCAACTCCGGTAATTATGTATCCTCTCTTTGTTAGCTCTATCGAATGTCTCCCTGTTCCACATCCCACATCCAGTATCTTGAGGGATTTATTGTAATCCAGCTCTTTTTCGATAAAGTCACATTCCCCGGAGGTTCCCTGCGTAAAACTTTCTGAATCGTAAGTCTTTCCATAATCCTGAAAAAGACTTTCATACCATTGCTTTCTCATCATATTGTTTTTTGATGCCTGAATAACGTTTACTTTTTCATTTCTTGTTTTTTATATTCATTTCTTACCTGTGGCAGCAATGATATGAAAATCATCACAATGGCAAAGCCCATATAAAAAGTCTGCAGCCACATTACAATATTGAGCATTATCATCTCAACCTGTATCCATATTATCAGTGCTATAGCGACATAAATACTGAATGTCCATGCCCAGTGCATATCATTAAAAAGGTTAAGGGCTTCACATATTCTGTATTCAGGCTTTCTGATCAGGGCAAAGACCAGGAGTCCCGGTATTATTCCAAGGAAGAAGAATAATATAAAGCCAGGTATCAAATAATTATTAAAGGGAGATGATTCCAGCATCGATACCGGCATTTGTAAAAGGTTACCATACGGTGATATCATCAATGCTCCTCCGCCAATAACAGCACCGACAGAGAGAAATCCCAAAAGACAGATCAGGATCTTAACAGGCACATTTATTTTCATATAAGTTGTTATTAATCAATATAATTGAGAAGGACAGGATTTATTCATCATCAGATAAAACTATTAATACTTGTATTTCATATCAAAACTAATAAAAATGTCCGTTTAATTTGCAGGAGGAGAATGAATCCCTGTTTCAAAGGTCCTCCTGTCTGTAAAATTTATAATTTTGTAAATCAGGCACATTATTACGGATCCGTCTTTTAAAACTTTTTACAATGAGAAGACTTACGGGATTTCTGATAATGTTAACCGGAGTCATTGCCGGAGGCTCCCGGGTGTCACTCTGCGGCCAGGAGCAGGATGGGATGATAAAATATACTCCTGACTTCAGGTTTACCGATGGTATTTATATTGATTTCAACCAGGTAAAAAATAACAGTCCTGTATTAAAAACTAAAATTATAACATTTGTCGACTATAACAGTAAGGATTTCTTTAGTAAGCTGCTGGTTGAAAAGGAAATTTCTTACTATGATGATCCGGGCGTGAAAAAAGAAGCGGGAAAGGATGATTTATGGGGATATACAGATAACGGAATTGTTCATATACAGATCCAGGGTAATTTCAGTCCACTAACATTTATGGGAAAGATCTGCCATGTAATTGCAGAGATAAAACTCAACGACACTATTTACTATGATCCGGCTACTGGAAGTTATTTAGATTTTTATGACAAATACGGTTACCCCTATAAGTATTATGATCCTTATTATAACAGGTATGTTAATAGTTATACCAGGAGGCATAATTACAGACAATTAGAGCCAGAACCGGGAATGGAACGTAATCAATATCTCCTTGATTTTGAAACCGGCGAACTGTGGGAATATGATGTACAGGGTGTCAAAACGTTAATTAAGAAGGACACTGTTCTTTATGAAGAATACAGAAAGCTGCGGAACAGGATGAAGAAAAGAATGATGTTTTCTTATATCAGAAGATACAATGAAAGAAACCCATTGTCTGTTCCTGAAGCCACATCAGATTAGGCACGGATTGCATGATATATACTAGAACCCACCCCAACCCTCCGCTATCGCGGAGCAGGCTTCCGCTAACGCGGAATCTCCACGGAGTTTATCCCGCAAAGCGGGGTTCCGATCTCCAAGGAGGGGATTTTATCGAGTAAAACCCGGGCTGGTATTGTTAACCCATTTTATTTCTTTCCATCCTTAACATGAAGATCGAGCTGGGGGAAAGGAATAATTATTCCATTTTCAATAAATTTCCTGTTAATTATTTTCCTGATATCGCTTTTCACCTTCTCGATCCTGAAAACATTACTGCTGAAAAAGAGAACCTGGAAATCGAGTGAAGAGTTACCAAAGTCTATTAATCTTGCCTCAATAAGGTTTTTTTCAGTTATGTCGGGATGCTCTAATGCACTTTTTTCCAGTATCTTAATAACTTTATCGACATCACTTCCGTAAGCCACCCCGACATTAATCCTGAAACGGGTTTTTTTCGACTGGTGGCTCCAGTTTATTACTTTATTGGTTGTGATCTGTGAATTGGGTATTATTACAACTATATCGTCCCTGTTCAGTCCCTTGGAGGTCCTCAGTCCGATGTTCTGTATCATCACCACATCGCCGTCGATTTCCAGCACATCGCCAATTTTTGTAGTTCCCTCAACGAGCAGTATTATCCCGGAAATAAAATCGTTGAAAGTCTGTTGCAATCCGAGTCCTACCCCAACCAGCAGCGCTGCAGATCCTGCAATTAAAACAGTGATGCTTATTCCTATAGTATCCAATATCATGATTATTGATATGGTCCACGTCAGATATCTTATGAGCTGGTATAATGAGAAGGAAGTGCTTTTATCCAACTTTTTAAACCAGCGTTTTTTGATTACCCCTATCTTGATGATCCATATTAAAAGCTTGGTAACCAGAAAGATCAGAAAGGCGGCCAGGAGGGTATAGACCTTCAGCTCATATTCCCCTATACGGAAGATCACGAATTCAAGTATCTTATCTACTATTTCCATGGTGTAATTTTAAACAGCATATTGTTGCAACGTCACACCGGCTGTTATTCTTCTTCCAGATTCTGAGTGATCAGCTCTTCGCCTGTAATTTTGAATTTCCAGAGCTCTTCAGGCTGAATCAGGTAAACCATGTCGCCCGGCTCAATTCCCTCTTTTACAATTACATTTTTATCGTTCATCTCACCGAGGAGCACGACCTGCTTATCGCCTTTCTTGGTATATACATAAGTAACACCGTCAGATCCTGTTCTGACACATTCGGTAGGAATGTAAACAACATCATTAATAGTATTGATTATGATCTTATTCCATGATGTCATTGAAGGTCTCAGCGTATTATCAGTACCATCCACTTTAATAAGTACCTCGAACATTTTTGCATCCGAATTAGGCAGCACTTCACCTATATTTGCGACGCTGGTAATTGTACCAGTAAATGATTTTTCGGGCAGTGCATCTATGGTAATAATTACTTTCAGTCCTTCCTTTATCTTACTTACTTCGATCTCGCTTATGTAGGTCTGTGAAATCATTGAGGAAAGATCAGGGAGAGTAGCCACAATCCTGTCGAAAGGATTAATTGATGATCCTGATTTTCTTTTGGTCCCGTTCCAGTCTTCCTTGTAAATGATAATTCCGGAGGAGGGAGCTCTTATTGTAAACTGCGCCAGGAACTCCTGTAGGGCCTGCACCATCTCAGTACCATCGGCATAAGCCTTTTTCTGCTGATAAATAGCTACCAATGCCTGGGCCCTTCTAAGAGTGTAATTCTTTCTCAGCTGTTCAAGGTTACGCTCTGCTTTGTTCAGGCTTATCTCTGCCTGGCGTATTGTTGCGGGCGGTTCATATTTTGATTCGGCAAGTGTGATTTCTGCCTCCTCAACGACATACTGTTGATTTTTGATATCATCTCTCAGGTCAGTGAGGGTTACTGCCGTATCAAGGATCTTCATCTCAAGGTTTGCCGTAAGTGTGGTGAGGTTTTCAATTTCATCCTTCAGAGTGTTGTCATATTCAGTTCTGTCGAGTCGTGCAATATAGTCACCTTCTTTCACCATTGTGCCTTCAGCTACAATATCCTGGATCTCAAAATTCATTGCGCGCATCCTGCTGAAACCACCTGGTCCTCCTCCACGCTGCCTTTGATTTCCCATATCGATTTCGGGACCTTTAATTTCAACTGATTTTTCAGCCAACAGCTCACCGGAATTAGCTACTGCTATTTCAAACAGACCTCTTTTTGCTTCTGCATATAGATTCTGGCTCTTATCCCTTGAGATAACTTTGTTGAAGATAATCAGTCCCAGTGTTATTGCTGTGAAAACAATAATTGTGATAATAATAGTGCGTTTCATCATATACTAATTTATTTTAATAGACAAATTTACGATCAATTTATTCCATATTGACCATCTGAGATACAAAAAACAAAATAAGCAATGATTTTCAATATAAAAGATTCTCGCGGACACCTTGAAATACATTGCATTTTAGGAAGATCCGTTATCAGAAAGGGATAAGTTTATCATAAATGTTATCTTTGTACAAATACCAAATGTTAAATATATGGAATACAATCAATTTGGCAGTACCAGCAAACCACCGGAATGGAACCAGATCATGCCCTGGTTAAAGTATATCATTTCCGGGTTACTACTGATTATACTCCTCTGGATGACATTCTTCCAGGTGAGACCTGAAGAGGTCGGCGTTATAACACGTTTTGGCAAATATATCAGGCAGGAAGAGTCGGGACTTC
>CAZKWD010000194.1:0-4826 GCA_964556175.1 uncultured Rikenellaceae bacterium | reverse complement strand
AATGCTGCAGCCGTGGGTGAGATGATTTACGGTGGAGCAAGAGGCATGAAGGATTTTGTGGTAATAACTCTTGGTACAGGGCTTGGCAGCGGCTTCGTTGTTGATGGGAAGCTGATGTACGGTCATGATGGATTTGCAGGGGAACTGGGCCATACACCAATTCGGCCGGAACAATCTGAGCGTGAATGCGGATGCGGCAAAAAAGGATGTCTTGAAACATATGTGTCGGCAACCGGATTAACAAAGACATTCATAAAAATACTGGCAGACAGCCGCCAGCCAAGTGAATTCAAAAAACTGAGCATTGATGAAATAAATGCCGAAATGATATTCAAGGCTGCAAAAAAAGGAGATAAGCTTGCAATTAAGGCTTTTAATATCACGGGTAAAATACTGGGTTATAAGCTCGCCGATGTTGTCTCTCATACAAGTCCTGAGGCAATATTCCTTTTCGGCGGACTTGCCCTGGCGGAAGATCTTATCTTCAAACCGGCAAAAGAATCGATGGAGGAATATCTTCTCAGTATCTATCAGGGGAAAGTGAAGCTGCTTCCCTCGAAACTGAATGCAAAAAATGCTGCAGTGCTTGGTGCCAGTTCACTTGTATGGTCAAATCTTGAATTATAATGCAATTACTAATTACGGGAGCGATGGCAAATTTCAGTGAAATACTCAATCATATTCTTGGGGTTGTCTTTATTGTGATAATCTTTTCACTTGCGTATGCATACCTGAAACCTCACCAGCTTCACAAAAGAAGGCTTGTATCAACGCTCCTCCTTAAAATAAGCTATCTTACATATTTACTAATACTGCTCATAATAGTATATTTATCAGCGTTGGTTAAAGGAGGCCTTGAAGAGGTATTCTTCGGGATAGAATTCTTTGCATTCCTGGTTGTGCTGTTTGTTCCAACTATCGGCATATTTGCCAGGAAACTGGGTCATTTCAGCAAGAATAGAGAAGGGTATAACTACTTCTTCACCATAGTGAATGTTTTATCAATAATCGTAATTTTATTAATGTACTTTATATAATAGCAACTCCGGAACTTTAAAAAGGGTTGTTTAAACCAGACATAATTATTTTCCAATACGTAACTTTGCTATTACTAACTTAAAAACAAAACCTATGATCAAGGAACGTTTAATCGGATATATCGAACAAAGCATCAGACAAAACTGGTCAATAGAGGCTTTGTCGAATTTTAAGGAACCCGGACTGACATATAAGCAGATTGCCGAACAGATACTCAGGTTACATATATTCTTCAGTGGTACAGGAATAAAAGAGGGGGATAAGATAGCTCTTGTAGGCAGAAACTCGGCAAACTGGTGCATTGTGTATCTTGCCACTGTTACCTATGGAGCAGTAACGGTTCCAATACTTCCGGATTTCAAGCCCGAAGACCTTACTAACCTGATAAATCATTCCGATGCACAGCTTCTTTTTGTGGATGACAAGATCTTTGAATTGCTTGACAATACTAAGATGCCGGAAATAACGGGGGTTCTTTCTGTGGACACCTTTAAGATGATTACCTCCATAAATGAAAAGGTCAAAGAGGCTTTTGAGGCCATCGAAGGAAAATATGCGGAAACCTATCCGGACCTTAAGCCTGATGACATAAAGTTTTCTGATATTACCAACGATAAACTGGCTGTCATAAGTTATACAGGAGGGACCACAGGCTTCTCAAAAGGGGTCATGATAACACATAACAGCCTTGCAGCTAATGTAAGGTTCGCACAAAATAATATGCCCCTTGAGCCGGGGGATCCTCTCGTTTCCTTCCTGCCGCTGGCACATACATACGGCTGTGCCTTTGAATTCCTGTTCCCATTCACTTACGGATGTCATATCACCATTCTCTCCAAAACACCATCACCACAGGTAATAATCCAGGCCTTTGGTGAGATAAAACCAAAGCTTATTCTTTCAGTCCCCCTGGTTATTGAGAAGATATTTAAAAAACAACTTCTTCCGGTGATAAATAAACCCGCCATGAAATTTATGCTGGCCATACCCGGAATAAATAAGATTCTGCACAAGAAGATAAGGGAAAAACTGACAAACACTTTCGGAGGCAGATTTCATGAGATCGTTATCGGCGGAGCTGCCTTTAATCCTGAAGCAGAAAGATTCTTTAAGAAGATTGGGTTTAGATTTACGGTAGGTTACGGAATGACAGAATGCGGTCCGCTGATCAGCTATGCATCATGGGATACAACAAAGCCTGGAGCATCAGGCCGCCCTGTTGATACACTGGAAGTTACGATAGATTCTTCTGATCCTCAAAAAGAGATTGGAGAGATAATCCTGCGGGGAGAAAATGTAATGACGGGGTATTACAAGAATGAAAAAGCCACCAGGGAGATCATTGATGAAAGTGGATGGATGCATACCGGAGACCTGGGAATAATGGATGAAGAAGGTAATATTTTTATTAAGGGAAGAAGCAAAACAATGCTTCTGGGACCTTCAGGGAAAAATATCTTCCCCGAGGAAATTGAAGCTGTAATAAACAATATGGACTATATTGCCGAATCACTGGTGATCTCGGAAGAAAATAAACTTGTGGCACTGATATATCCCGACTATGAAACGGTGAAAAAGGACGGCATATCTGATGAACATCTTGTAAAGATCCTCGAGGATACAAGAAAACTGGTAAACGAACGAGTTCCTGAATATATGGTTGTGAATAAATTCAGGATCCATCCGGAAGAGTTTGCCAAGACACCGAAAAGAAGCATTAAAAGGTTCTTATATACATGACCCCCCAACCCCCCTAAAGGGGGGCTATAAGCCCAAGCATTAATTTGCTGAATAACTGGGTTTTAGGCCCCCTTCAGGGGGTGGCCCCGTGTTTCTGCTCCGATGCTTTAGCGAAGGAGCATAGCGGGGCCGGGGGTTATTTATCAGAGAAAGAATGAAATTATACGCATTAATAGTAGCTGGCGGCAGCGGCAAGCGGATGCAAACCGGAATCCCCAAACAATACCTTGAACTTGCTGGGAAACCTGTGTTGATGCATACACTTGAAAGATTCAAGGCTTTTGACAATGCAATTGAAATAATAACCGTACTTCCTGAAAACCAGCTCAGGTTCTGGGGAGAGTTGCAGAAGAAATATTCGTTCGATGTGCCACATACGCTGGTTAAAGGAGGAAAAGCCCGGTTTTTTTCCGTAAGAAACGGATTGAAATTTATCGATAATCCCGGACTTGTGGCAATACATGACGGGGTAAGACCATTCGTGTCGGTAGATACTATAAAAAGATGCTTCGAAACAGCTGAAAAACTTGGAAATGCTATACCTGTGATATCGCCTTCGGATACTTTAAGGATGATCTCCGGAGAAGAAAACAAGACTATTAACAGACTACAGGTGAAGCAGGTACAGACGCCCCAGGTGTTTAACACGGACCTTATTAAAAATGCATACCTTCAGGAGTACATGCCTGAATTCACCGATGATGCGACGGTGCTCGAAAGAACAGGAGTAAAAATCAACCTTGTTGACGGTAACCGGGAGAACATAAAAATAACAAATCCCGAAGACCTTGTTATTTCAACAGCCCTGCTGCCTGTTGTTTCATAGAATTATTTTGCCTTGAGGACCGATCTTAAAATGATTTAAATAACTCAATTATGATGAAGATAAAAACAATAACTATGATTACGCTGATGGTTATTATGTCTGGTTGCGCGGAACTTATGACCGTACTCGAATCCGTCAGCGGTCCTCTTCCCCTTAACGAAGCTGAGGTTGTCAGCGGATTAAAAGAGGCTCTTTCAACAGGAGCCAGTAATGCTGCAGGCATGCTCTCACTGGAAAACGGTTATTATGGCGATGTGGCACTTAAAATACTTCTTCCTGATGAGGCAATGGTTATTGTGGATAATATTTCAAGAATTCCGGGAGGGGATAAACTTGTTGAAGATGTAGTATTAAGGATAAACAGGGCAGCAGAGGATGCAGCAAAGGAGGTTGCTCCGATTTTTGTGAACAGTATTACTCAAATGACCATACAGGATGCATTTGGCATTCTTAACGGCGCCGACAATGCCGCAACGGGTTATCTGAAAAGCACAACCTATAACGAACTTTATAATCTTTACAAACCAAAGATTCAGGAATCAACGGAGAAAAAACTCATCGGTGATATTTCAACGAAAAACTCCTGGGAGACACTTACATCAAAATGGAACACGGTGGCAAATTCCATTGCCGGCCGGATGGCCAGTCTTAAACCTGTAAATACCGACCTTGACGATTATCTTACCAATAAAGCACTTGCAGGAATGTTCTCAAAAGTTGAGGCAGAAGAGCTGAAGATACGTAAAGAGGTATCTGCAAGGGTAACACCGCTTCTCCGGAGAGTATTCGGAAGTCTCGATACTAAAACGACAAACTGATAAAATGTTTGAAAAGAACATACTGGATTTCCACGGGCTTGAAGTAAAAGTATCTGACTATGCCAGCGAAGGAATACTGGATATTTTAAAACATGCAGTCCAGGGTTCGGAAGGAGGAATGAGATTTGCCCTCCAGGACTTTGCATCACGTATTGCTGCATACGGCGACCAGATAAGATTTGTATCACTTTATAAAAAGAATAAAATAACGGGGACAGTAGGTGCATGCTTTCGTGTTTCCGGACAAGGACCCCTGCGTTATCCATCAACCTATATTAGGTACCTTGCTTTTCAGTCAACTTACCAGTCCGATATAAAATGGCGTAAACACGAAAAAGAAATAATAAAACCCGAATCTGATTATTCATTCAAGCAAAAAACCCTTGAGATCTTCAGTAAACCAC
>CAZKWD010000193.1:0-4852 GCA_964556175.1 uncultured Rikenellaceae bacterium | reverse complement strand
TACAGGGAGCTGCACGAGGAGATAGCATCAAGGTACTTTGAGCTATTCTATGAAAAGAACATATTCGTGGGCCAGATGAGAACAAGGCTGGGAATCCCCGGTCTTGAGACGTCAGGACCAAGAGAGGCGGCAACTGAATTACTGAAGATAATCGGGATCACAGAGTAAAATCTTCAGTTAATACTTCGCCGGTACTGCCTCCTTCATCATTGCATAAACCGCATCGAAAACATCTTCGGCATTGGGTTTTGAGAAATAATCTCCGTCGGTAGTATATGCCGGCCTATGTTCCTGGGCAGTAAGAGTTTTTGGCGGAGAGTCAAGGTATTGCCAGCCGCCCTGTTTCTCAAGAACCTCCTGCATCATATACGCTGTTGTTCCACCGGGGACATCTTCATCAAGGAAGAGTATTCTGCTGGTCTTCCTGATGGAATCAAGAATAATTTTCTCTATATCAAATGGTACAAGGGTCTGAACATCTATAAGTTCCACTGAGATACCATGTGCCGACAGTTGTCTGACAGCTTCTTCTGCTATTCTGACCGTGGATCCGTAAGTTACAACCGTAATATCTGTTCCGGTGGTCAGAACCTCCGGGACACCAAGCCTGATACGGAATTCACCGATATTATCAGGCATCTTCTCCTTCAGCCTGTAACCATTTAAAGGTTCAATCACTATTGCCGGATCATTGCCTTCAAGAAGTGTATTATAAAATCCTGCTGCATGGGTCATATCCCTGGGCGCACAAACGTAAACTCCTCTTACCGAGTTAATAAGCATGCTCATTGGTGATCCGGAGTGCCATATACCCTCAAGTCTGTGTCCCCTTGTAGATATTATAAGAGGTGCCATCATTCTTCCTGCTGTACGGTAGTGTGTCGTTGCCAGATCGTCGCTCAGTATCTGCAGCGCATACATGAGATAATCGAGATACTGTATCTCGGCAATTGGCCTCATACCCCTTAGAGCAAGGCCAATACCCTGGCCAAGGATTGTCGTTTCCCTGATTCCGGTATCTGTTATGCGAAGTTCTCCATATTTCTTCTGTAAGCCTTCCAGTGACTGGTTCACTCCTCCTATATTTCCGGTATCCTCACCAAATGTCACCAGCAGCGGATATTTTGTAAAAAGCCTGTCATAATTATCACGAAGGATCTGCCTGCCCGGTACCTCAGGAGAATTTTCCGAGTATTCAGGAGCAATTGGTTTTACATTCAGAACAGATGTTTGTGTTTCATTATACAGAAACTTGTTATAACTGGTTTCAGCATCAGCATAGTTCCTCTTAAGCCAGCCATGAAGTTCTTCCCTCAGGTTATCAGCTTTGTCGCACGTCTCACAAACATTCCTGAGGATCTTGCGTGCAGCCATGAAGTTATCCTTGCGGATTGGGGCCAGTACACCTGCCAGTTCTTCGGCTATTTCATTAACCGAGGCCTCCTTAACCTCTTCGTGGCACCTGCAGGAACGGTCCCTGATGATTTTCACCAGTGCATCTCTTTCAATCTTTATCGGATTCTGGAACATCTCCCAGCTTTTTTTCTTCGACTCTTTAACCTCTTCCTCAGTTTCAGCCTCTATTCTGTTAAGTTCATCACCAGTTGCTATCTTCCGGTCTATTATCCATTCCCTCATTTTTCGTATAGGATCAAATTCTTCTTCCCACTTCAGTCTCTCTTCGCTTTTATATCTTTCATGTGATCCTGAGGTTGAATGGCCCAGAGGCTGTGTAACATCCTCGATATGAAACATAACCGGAACATGATCCCTGCGACAAACGGCAATGCCCTCCTCATACATTTTTAACAACCCGGGATAGTCCCATCCCTTCCCTTTGTAAATCACTATACCTGGCCGGCCGGGCTCATTTTCAAAACCCTTCATTATATCTGAGATGCTGCCTTTTGTTGTCTGGTATTTCTTTGGAACAGATATTCCGTAACCATCGTCGTATACAGATATTGCCATAGGCACCTGAAGCACACCTGCTGCATTCATTGTTTCCCAGAAGTGGCCCTCTGAAGTACTGGCATCACCAATTGAACCAAATGCAACTTCGTTTCCCTTCAGCGACAATGTGGTATACCGATGCAGTTCTTTGTTCAGCCGGAATAATTTTGATGCGTATGCCAATCCCAGGAGCCGGGGCATCTGTCCTGCTGTCGGTGATATATCCGAGGATGAATTTTTTTGTTTTGTAAGATCACGCCATGTGCCATCAGGATTGATGTTTGGAACCGAAAAATGATTATTAAATACCCTGCCTCCGCTTCCCGGATTAATATTTCTGTCAGTATTCCCGTAAAGCTGATGAAAGAATTCCACAGAATCATAGAGTCCCATTGCCATCATCCAGGTCTGATCTCTGTAATATCCTGATCTCCAGTCACCTTCCTTAAACTGCCTGGCTATTGCTAACTGGATTAACTCTTTCCCGTCACCGAAAATTCCGAACTTTGCCTTTCCTGACAATACTTCACGACGACCGGTAATGGAAAGGTTCCTGCTGACATTGGCAAGACGATAGTCGGCAAGTATGTTCTCTTTGCTTAATCTAATGTCTGGTTGTTTGTTGCTTTGTGTCATAAAAGCTTATTATTTTTTTCTTTAACTCTGAATAATAAACAAATTTATGCTATAGTTGTTTAACTTTAACACAATAAATGATGATTATCTTTGAAAGATATTTCTTAACCCTGGATCCATGTTTCTGAAATTATTGCTTATTAGTGCACTTTCCCTGTTAATAGCCTTTGCTTTACTTGGCATCAGGATATTTATCAGGTCACATGGACGTTTCCCCGAAACACATATTGGTCATAACAAAGAGATGCGTAAACGCGGTATCAAATGTGCACAGAAAACAGATATTGGTTGTAATCCGGGTAATGATTTCAGAGGGTGCTCTGCATGTGAAAATAACGATCTAATATAAATTGACAATTCACTCCACTGTTTCAGAAATATACTCCTTCAGATTTTGTGTTGTCCATGTTTTAAAATTCCCGTTATCGTCTGAATAGACCAGGTATGCTTCAAATTCAGGATGCAAATTCAGGAATTCGATCATTCTGTCCTGCCCCATTACCATGCAGGCGGTAGCGATACCATCAGCTGTCGCGCAGTCATCAGCAATTATCGTTGCACTTAACAGCCTGTTTCTGGCAGGATAACCGGTTTTTGGATCAATTGTATGGGAATATTTGATCCCATCTTCAATATAGAATTTCCTGTAGTTGCCTGAAGTCGCCAGTGACCTGTCTTTCAGGCTGATAATTGCCTGCAGGTCTTCTCCGGGCATCATATTGTTATCTTCAGGTCTGTCTATTCCAATCCTCCACAACACACCCCCCTTATCACCACAAGTTCTCACCTCACCCCCTATTTCAACCAGGTGACGGTTTATACCGATACTGCTTAAATAACTGCTCAGGATATCGACAGAATAACCCTGTGCAATTGCATTTAAATCAAGCTTTATACGGGGATCTTCTTTATAAACCATACCATTCCTTATTTCCACCTTATCCATACCTATAAAGTCCATCAGGGAGTCGTGGATCGGTTCGGTAAAATTTTTAGTGGCATCTGGTCCAAAACCCCATACTTCAACCAGGGGACCTACTGTAATATCGAATGCGCCGCTGGTTATCTGTGAGATCTCTTTTGATTTAGTAAAAGCCTCAATAAAAAATGTGCCAGGCACTACATCTTCATTGCGGTTTATCCTGGAAATTACAGATGAATCCTCGTATAGCGATAATGACATATCAAAATCACCAAGGATCTTTTCAACCTTTGTTTTTAGATCTGAAGGATTGATCTTATTACTATTTTCAAAAATTACACTGTATGTTGTTCCCTGTATGAATCCATTAAAGCTTGAGAATTCGACCTGTTCCTTACAGGAAATCCCTGATAATAATAGCAAAAAAACCAAATATAGTAATCTGATCCTCATCATAATACATTAGATTAATTCTGCGGAACTCTGTGAAATATATATTTTTAAATTCCGAAATCGTCGAACGATATATTCTCTTCAGGTATCCCGAGGTCATAAAGCATTTTCACTACCGCGTTATTCATCATTGGTGGTCCACAGAAGTAATATTCAATATCTTCGGGTTCCTCATGTTTACCCAGGTAATTATCATATAGCACCTGGTGAATGAAGCCGGTCAGACCTTTCCATTTGTCTTCAGGGAGAGGTTCGGACAGAGCAAGTGTAAACTTGAAATTGGGAAATTTTTTCTCGATTGCTCTGAATTCATCTTCATAGAATACCTCACTGAGTGATCTTGCTCCGTACCAGTATGACACTTTTCGGCCTGTTTTCAGTGTATTAAAGAGGTGGGAAATATGTGATCTCAGTGGTGCCATTCCTGCTCCTCCGCCAATATAGACCATTTCGTTATCGGTGTCTTTTATATGAAATTCACCATAAGGACCTGATATCGATACTCTATCTCCTGATTTTCTTGAAAATATATATGATGAACATATCCCGGGAGGAACATTCATAAATTGCTTCTTTGCATTATCCCATGGCGGAGTAGCTATTCGTATGTTCAGCTTGATAAGGTTCTTTTCTGCAGGGTAATTTGCCATGGAGTATGCCCTGAATGTCTCTTCGTTATTCTTTATTGAAAGATCCCACATTTTGTATTTATCCCAGTCCTCCTGGAATTTCTTATCTATGTCAAAATCCCTGAATGTTGTCTTGTACTTTGGTACATCGATCTGAATATAACCGCCCGGTTCAAAGTTAAGCTCTTCTCCTTCAGGCAGTTTAACAACAAACTCTTTTATAAATGTTGCAACGTTCCTGTTAGATACTACTTCACAT